>DAIDGW010000089.1 GCA_027452245.1 Acidobacteriaceae bacterium | reverse complement strand
CGCCGTGCTGCTCTGGTGGTTCCCGGTTGCAGCTTTAATTGCTGGAGCCAACTGGCCAAATTTCCGACTGCTGCTCTGGATTCCCGCCTTGCTTGTAATGGGCGCAGCCTGTTCAGTCAACGCCACGCGATGCGGACGACTACATTGCTACGTCACCGGGCCGCTTTTCCTGCTCGCGGCGGTGTATCTGCTTCTGTGGGGCTTCCACGTGGTGCCATTGCCGTTCGGAATCCTTTCGTGTTGCTTCGTGGGCACGGTTCTACTTGCCCGTCTCGCGGAAATCCCTCTCGGCAAGTATAGGAAACGTATCTGTGCGAATCAGTAAAGGCCTGCTCATGAAAAATCATTTTGAAAATAGGAGATTCCTCGTGAAGTTTGTCAAAGTCCTCCCTGCTTTCCTCATGTTTGCCGCTGCGCTTCCCGCCCTGGCGGCAAGCCGTACCGTAACGCTCGCGGTTCCCGGCATGACCTGCCCCGTATGCCCGATCACAGTGAAAAAGGCGCTCAAGGCCGTTCCCGGCGTTTCCAAGGTCGATCTCAGCTTTGCTAAGAAAGACGCTGTCGTGACCTTCGATGATGCCAAAACATCGGTAGCCGCACTGACCAAAGCGACGGCGGACGCCGGGTATCCCTCGAAACCGGAAGGAACGGCGAAGTGACGTCTGCCAGAAGCTTGTTCTCCAGAATCGGTTCTGCCCTGAAAGAGGATGACTGCTGCGCTGTGCCGAACTCGAAACCGCACAAGGTCGCCATCATCGGCAGCGGCGGCGCGGCCTTTGCAGCGGCCATCCGCCTGCAGGAAGGTGGCGCGGACGTGACGATGGTGGAGCGCGGCACGACTGGAGGCACCTGCGTCAACATTGGCTGCGTACCTTCAAAGATTCTCATCAGCGCCGCTCATGTCGCGCACGTGCGAGCCTCCAGTCCGTTCGATATTGGCATCTCCGTCGCTCCGCCGGTTGTGAATCGAGCCGCCTTGCAGGCTCAACAGCAGGCGCGCGTCGAGGAACTACGCAAGGCCAAAGACGAATCCATCATCGAGAACAGTGCGAATATCCGCCTGATGCACGGTGAGGCTCGATTCAAAGACGATCACACGTTGCTGGTAAAGGGTAAAGATGGACGGGATCAGCCTCTCGCGTTTAACCGGGCGTTGATCGCCACCGGCGCGTCTCCAGCGATTCCGCCGGTGCCCGGCCTCAACACCACGCCCTACTGGACTTCCACGGAAGCACTTGCCTCGCAGAAACTGCCGGAACACCTGATTATCTATGGCGGCTCCTACGTTGCACTGGAGCTGGCGCAGGCATTTCTGCGCCTAGGTAGCAAAGTCACGATGATCGTCCGCTCCAGGATTCTTTCGCGCAGCGATCACGCAATTGGCGACGCGATCCAACAGATTCTGATCGACGAAGGTATGCGCATTTTCACCGACAAGGAGATCGAGTGCGTAGAGCATCAAAGTGGCCGGTTCACAGTGGAAGTTGGCGGCGAACGTATCGTTGGCGATCGTCTGCTGATTGCGACTGGACGGCGGTCGAATACTGCGAGCCTCGGTCTGAAGAATGCGGGCGTGCTGACCAATGAAAACGGAGCGATTCCGGTGGACGAGTTCCTGCGCACGTCCAACCCGAATATCTACGCTGCGGGCGACTGCACACCCAACCCGGAATATGTGTACGTAGCCGCTGCTGCCGGAACCAGGGCTGCCGCGAACATGCTCGGCGGGAATGAGCGTTTGGATTTGTCCGTTGTACCCGGAGTAGTCTTTACCGATCCGCAGATCGCCACGGTGGGTTTGGACGAGTTTACCGCGAGGCGCAATGGAGTAAAGGTAGACACGCGCATGCTCACACTGGACAATGTCCCCCGCGCACTTGCCAACTTTGATACACGGGGCTTCATCAAATTGGTCGCGGAGCCGGAAACCGGCAGGTTGCTGGGCGCGCAGGCCGTCGCTTCGCAGGCCGGGGAACTGATTCAGACTGCGGCACTGGCCATCCGCGCGCAGATGACCGTCCATGACCTTGCCAGTCAACTCTTTCCATATCTTACGATGGTGGAAGGACTCAAACTGGCGGCGCAGACCTTTACCAAAGACGTCAAGCAGCTTTCCTGCTGTGCCGGGTAAGGAGGGCGCACCGGCGGGAGAAGTAATCTGTTGCGGCTACATTTTCAATCACGCTGATCGGGACGAATCTGCGAATATTTGAACTGTTCGACACAATCTGGCATCATTGACCCCAAGTGAACGGGGCCTTATGCGAATTGCCTCCTCCCCTGCCGTTCGCGTCACTGCCGGTTTGCTCGTTGCCGCCGCCCTGGGCGGGGTTGGATATCGTATTGTCCGCCGCAGAAGCCAAGATTCTCCAGAGGCGCTCCTGGAGCGGGCCGACAAGATGTCGTGGCTGAATAGCTGGATCGCGGCGGCATCCATTTATCATCAAGCCGAATTGCAGTTCCTACACGAACACAATCTCTCGAAGGCTCTGTATGCGCGCGTCAGTCAGGTGCCGGCACAGAGCGAATCCTCCACGACGATTCCGAGCCAGATTGCGGTTTTGCGCCACGATCTGATTTTTCCGGAGGCGCGCGATCCAGAGACGCGGCTCCGCATTCTAACGATTCTCGGAATGCTTGAAGTGAACTACGACTCCGGCATGGCGCGCGAAACGTGGGGTGAGGTCGAGTCTCTCGCGATACAACAGCATCATTACCTGCTCGCGTCTCGCGCCATTGGAGAACAAGGGATTGCCGCATTCCTGCTGGGTGACATTGCAACTGCCAAGAAAGATGTCGTGAAGGCATGGACGATTGCAAAGATCGCTGACCCCGCCGCGCAGATTCGATACGCCAGCATGTACGGTGTTGGTTTGGTGGAATTGCATAAATACAAGGAGGCACTTGGACCGCTCAATGAGGCGATCAAGGTAGCTGCAAAGACTCACGGAGCAGCCTACCCAACTATCGCAACCACCGCCAAGAT
>DAIDGW010000088.1 GCA_027452245.1 Acidobacteriaceae bacterium | reverse complement strand
ATCTCCACGGTCGGCATCTCGACAACATTGACTCCCGCGAGTTGCAGCGGCACCGCCGAACTGGACGACTTGCGCTCCGGCGCAGGAGTGGCAGACGCCGGACCAACATACGTCTTCGGCAGATAGAGCGTGAATGTGCTGCCCGCACCCGGAGCGCTGCGCAACTGGATTTCCCCTCCGAGCAGGCTGGCGAGCTCGCGGCTGATCGCCAGGCCCAGTCCTGTGCCGCCGTACTTGCGGCTCGTGCCCGCATCTGCCTGTTGGAAGGCCTCGAAGATGATGCGCTGTTTCTCGAACGGGATACCAATGCCGGTATCCGCCACCTCGAACGCAATCACCGCTGCGGCACCGCTGAGAATCGGATGATTCTCGCTCCATCCGGTTGTCGCTTCGGAGACGGTCAAGCGTACACCGCCATGTTCGGTGAACTTGAAGGCGTTCGAAAGCAGGTTCTTCAACACCTGCTGGAGGCGCTTGGAGTCGGTGACCAGGCTGCGCGCGAGATGCGAGTCCGGCTGCACTTCGAAACTGAGCTTGCGGTTCTCCGCTTCGTGACGGAACGGCCGCGCCACCATTTCGAGCAAGCTGGTGAAGAAGACCTCCTCCGCATCGACCGACACGGTTCCCGACTCGATCTTCGACAGATCAAGAATGTCGCTGATCAGGTTGAGCAGGTCGGTTCCGGCGCCATGAATCGTGCGCGCGAATTCGACTTGCTTCGGCGTCAGATTGCCGTCGGGGTTGTCGGCGAGTTGCTGCCCCAGAACGAGAATGCTGTTCAGCGGGGTACGCAACTCATGCGACATGTTGGCCAGGAATTCTGATTTGTATTTGGACGTGAGCGCCAACTCTTTGGCCTTCTCTTCGAGTGCACGCCGCGCCTGTTCGATTTCCTGGTTCTTGCGTTCGACTTCAACGTTCTGCTCGGCCAGCTGTTGTGCTTTTTGTGCGAGCTGCTCGTTGGTCTGCTGCAATTCCTTTTGCTGCGTCTGCAGTTCGATGGCGAGCTGTTGCGACTGTTTCAGCAGTCCTTCGGTCTGCATCGTGGCTTCGATCGAGTTGAGCACGATGCCGATACTGGAGGTGAGCTGCTCGAGGAAAGCCAGATGCGAAGCCGTGAACCCGCCCAAAGACGCGAGCTCAATCACTGCTTTCACGCGGTCTTCGAACAATACCGGCAGGACGATCACGTTGCGGGGAATGGCGGAGAATAATCCCGAGCGAATCGGCGTGGTATGTTTCGGCAGTTCCGTGATCAGCATGCGCCGCTTTTCCGCAGCGCACTGCCCCACCAGTCCTTCGCCCACCCGCAGCCGATGGGGATGCCCATTTTCTTCTGTGGTGTCAGCAAAGGCCGAAAGCAAGGTTAAACCGCGGCCATCTTCACCCTCCATTTGGTAAATGACGCCCTGCTGAGCATTCACCAGCGGAGCCAGCTCCGACAGCAGCATGCGCCCTACCGTGCTCAGATCGCGCTGACCTTGCAACATTCCGGTGAAACGCGCAAGGTTCGTCTTCAACCAGTCTTGTTCGGTGTTGCGGTCGGTCGTGAGGCGCAGGTTGTCAATCATCGTATTGATGTTGTCTTTCAACTCTGCGACTTCGCCGCTGGCTTCCACCTGAATGGATCGCGTCAGGTCGCCTTTGGTGACGGCCGTGGCGACCTCCGCAATGGCGCGGACCTGGTTGGTGAGATTGTCGGCCAGCAGGTTGACGTTTCCCGTCAAGTCCTTCCAGGTACCGGCCGCGCCGGGAACGTTCGCCTGCCCGCCAAGACGTCCTTCGACCCCGACTTCGCGGGCGACCGTGGTCACCTGATCGGCGAACGTAGCCAGCGTGTCGGTCATGTTGTTGATGGTTTCAGCCAGGGCGGCAACTTCGCCCTTGGCATTCACCGTCAGCTTCTGCGTGAGTTCTCCGTTCGCCACGGCGGTTACAACTTTCACGATGCCGCGGACCTGTTCCGTCAGGTTCGCCGCCATGACGTTGACGTTGTCCGTCAGATCCTTCCACGTGCCGGCGACCCCGGGCACCTGCGCCTGTCCGCCCAGCTTGCCTTCCGTACCAACTTCTCGGGCCACGCGCGTCACTTCTGCGGCGAATGCGTTGAGCTGATCGACCATCGTGTTGATTGTGTTCTTCAGCTCAAGGATTTCGCCCTTCACATCCACCGTGATCTTGCGCGACAAGTCGCCGCGGGCCACGGCCGTCGTCACTTCGGCAATGTTTCGGACTTGGGCCGTGAGGTTTCCGGCCATGGCATTGACCGAATCCGTGAGATCCTTCCACGTTCCGGCGACGCCGGGCACGTTGGCTTGACCACCGAGTCTCCCTTCGGTTCCCACTTCGCGCGCGACGCGAGTCACTTCGGCGGCGAACGAGCGCAACTGTTCCACCATCGTGTTGAGCGTTTCTTTGAGCTGCAGAATTTCGCCGCGGACATCGACCGTGATCTTTCTGGATAAATCGCCGCTTGCGATCGCCGTGGCCACTTCGGCGATGTTTCTCACCTGCCCCGTCAGGTTCGACGCCATGAAGTTGACGTTGTCCGTAAGATCTTTCCACGTACCGGCGACGCCAGGGACGTTCGCTTGTCCTCCGAGTTTGCCTTCGGTTCCGACTTCTCGGGCGACACGCGTGACTTCTCCGGCGAACGCGTTCAGTTGGTCCACCATCGTGTTGATGGTGTTCTTCAATTCGAGAATTTCGCCTTTCACATCGACCGTGATCTTGCGCGACAAGTCGCCCCGAGCCACGGCCGTTGTAACTTCTGCAATGTTTCGGACTTGCGCCGTCAGGTTCCCGGCCATTGAGTTCACCGAGTCGGTGAGATCCTTCCACGTTCCGGCGACGCCGGGGACCTGCGCCTGCCCGCCGAGTTTCCCTTCGGAACCGACTTCGCGAGCCACGCGAGTAACTTCCGCGGCGAAGGCGTTGAGCTGATCGACCATCGTGTTGATGGTCTCTTTCAGCAGCAGAATTTCGCCGCTGACGTTCACCGTGATCTTCTTCGACAAGTCACCGCTGGCGATCGCTGTCGACACTTCGGCAATGTTTCGGACCTGCGCCGTGAGATTGCTGGCCATCGAGTTCACGGAGTCGGTCAGGTCTTTCCACGTGCCACCGACGCCAGGCACAACGGCCTGCCCGCCGAGTTTTCCGTCCGTTCCGACTTCACGAGCCACACGCGTGACTTCAGAAGCGAAAGAACGCAGCTGATCGACCATCGTGTTGATCGTGTCTTTCAGTTCCAGAATTTCGCCGCGTACGTCGACGGTGATCTTCCGGGACAGATCACCGCGAGCCACAGCCGTCGCCACCTCTGCAATATTTCGCACCTGACCCGTCAGGTTCGAAGCCATGAAGTTCACGTTGTCGGTGAGATCTTTCCATGTACCGGCGACGCCGGGCACCTGCGCCTGTCCGCCCAGCTTGCCTTCCGTACCGACTTCTCGGGCCACGCGCGTCACTTCGCCGGCGAACGCATTCAGCTGGTCCACCATCGTATTGATCGTGTTCTTCAGCTCCAGAATTTCGCCTTTCACATCAACCGTGATCTTGCGCGACAAGTCGCCGCGGGCCACAGCCGTCGTCACTTCCGCGATGTTTCGGACTTGGCCGGTCAGGTTGCCGGCCATCGAGTTCACGGAGTCGGTCAAGTCCTTCCACGTACCGGCAACACCGGGCACGTTTGCCTGACCGCCGAGCCGGCCCTCGGTTCCCACTTCGCGGGCCACACGCGTTACCTCGCCCGCGAACCGGTTGAGCTGATCGACCATCGTGTTCAGCGTTTCTTTCAGCTGCAGAATTTCCCCACGCACGTCGACTGTGATCTTTCTGGATAAGTCGCCGCTGGCAATCGCCGTTGCCACTTCCGCGATGTTTCGCACCTGGCCCGTCAGGTTCGAGGCCATGAAGTTGACGTTGTCCGTAAGGTCTTTCCACGTTCCCGCCACCCCGGGGACGTTCGCCTGTCCCCCAAGTTTCCCTTCGGTTCCAACTTCGCGGGCCACGCGCGTCACTTCGCCGGCGAACGCGTTGAGCTGATCCACCATCGTATTGATGGTGTCTTTGAGTTCGAGAATTTCGCCTTTCACATCGACGGTGATTTTGCGCGACAAATCGCCGCGGGCTACCGCCGTTGTGACTTCGGCGATGTTTCGGACCTGAGCCGTGAGGTTTCCGGCCATGGCATTGACCGAGTCGGTCAAATCTTTCCACGTTCCCGCCACCCCGGGCACTACGGCCTGGCCGCCAAGTTTGCCGTCGGTGCCGACTTCGCGCGCCACGCGCGTGACTTCCGATGCGAACGAACGAAGCTGATCGACCATCGTGTTGATGGCCTCTTTGAGTTGAAGAATTTCGCCGCGGACGTCCACCGTAATCTTCCGCGACAAGTCACCGCTGGCCACCGCCGTTGCGACTTCCGCGATGTTTCGCACCTGGCCCGTGAGGTTCGAGGCCATGGAGTTCACGTTATCGGTGAGGTCTTTCCAGGTTCCAGCCACGCCGGGCACGACGGCCTGTCCACCGAGTTTCCCTTCGGTCCCGACTTCGCGGGCTACGCGCGTCACTTCGGCGGTGAATACGCCGAGCTGCTGAATCATCGTGTTGACGATGTTCGCGGACCGCAGAAACTCGCCTTCGAGCGGACGTCCATCGACGTCCATACGCACCGTCTGCGTCAGATTACCTTGCGCGACGGCTCCAATTGCGCGGGTGACTTCTGTCGTCGGCCGGAGCAAGTCTTCAACCAGCGTATTGACCGAAACCTCCATCTCTCCCCACGAGCCTCTCGACTGATGGAAGCGCACGCGCTCCCGCGTGCGTCCTTCTTTGCCGACGACCTGTCCGACCCGGTTCAATTCCTGCGCAATCTGCTGATTCGCGGTCACAATCTCGTTGAACGTATCTGCGATCTTTCCCGCGAGTCCTGTCCAATGGCCGGGCAGGCGAACAGAGAAGTCGCCGTCACGCATGGTTTGCAGGCTGGCAAGAATCAGGCTGAGTTCGGCCGCTGCGCTGGAATTTCCCTTGCTCTCGTGGCTCGGGGTGCCGTTGCCATTTTCCTTCACGGGCGATCCATTCGCCCCTTCTTGGCGGGACGCTTTGTCTTCTAATGTGGCCGCAAGCGATTCGGGATCGGTCGCTCTGCTCTGCAGTGTTCGCTTCATAAATCGTGTTTCTCCTGACAGCTACAAACGTTGCGCGATTACTTTCGGCAAAAAAGACTCCGCAGGTGCATACACTCAAGGCGAGTGCACTCAGCACCTGCAGGGCAAAATCGGTCCGCACCCCTGGCGGACCATCTCACTGTTGTCGAGAAAAGTCGAAATTGCCGCTGTAGCGGGCCTTTCGGGGGAGCTACAGACAGAACCGATTCAACCACAAGGGTATGCTCATAGCTCTACAGTGATTTCTGTAGGCAAACTGCTCTGCCTTCCCTGGAATCTGCTTGGAGGGAGGCTGAAATCGCCTCCCCTGAAGCATCACGAACCACGCAGGTACCCCGGGAACTGGAGAAGTGCATTAAGCTCTTACGTCTGAGCAACTTCCGCCGACAGAACCTGGTCGCCTTCCGGGGCTTGAGCCTGGGCATTTTGTTCGGAGGTAATGAACACTTTGAAACGCTTGTAAGGTGTCTCCGCTTTCAGTTCACCATCCAGTTTCTGATTGACCCTGATCTCTCCTTCATTCTTCGGATTCTGCCCGGGAGGCTCGATCCAGAGCACATAAACATTCGCCGGAGGATTAAGGGAACTAGGTTTGGCCAGGGCATACACCTTAGTGTCCAACTTTGTATTGCCATTCTTGCTGGTCTGCACCCTAATGACTCCGTGTGCGCCCGGGGTGCTCTTTCCTGCCATCATTTGTATCTTCTGGCCTCCACCGAATGGCCACATCAGGGCGAAGCCCAGGATAAGAGGTATAAGTGCCATCGATGAACTGTTCGGTGACGTAAGGGTTCGTGTGCCGCGTGGGCTCTTTGGGGACATGCAGGCGTTCCAAGGTCTCATACACGAGTCTGAGTGCATTCCCCAGCCAAGGGTTGTCGTGCAAGTTTGTAGCCCCGGATTACTCGGTTATTTTCAATACCAGCTTGCCGTAATTGCTGCCTTGCTCCAGACGCCTGTAAGCCTCAACGGCTCGATTCAAGGGAAAGACTTCCCCGATGACGGGATTCACTTTGCCTTCGCCAATCCATGCTGAAAGCTGCTTCCAGGCAACCTGCATGATCTCCGGCTTCTGCGAAAGATAGGTCAACCAAAGCCCTTGCACGATCGCGGACTTCGCATATAACGCGTGGATGTCGAGTTTGGGCGGATGCCCGGTGGCAGTCCCGTATTGAATGACGCGGCCAAAGTCACGAACGCAGCGCAGGCTCTTTCCCGTATGCTCGCCACCCAGCATTTCAAAAACGGCATCCACACCCGCCCCGTGCGTCATTTCTTTTATCTTCTGCTCGTAGTCGTCGCGCTTGTAATTGATGCCGTGCTGCAGCCCGAGCGCTTGGACGCGTGACAGCTTTTCCTCGGAAGAAGATGTGCCAAACATCTCGACTCCCAGAAGTTTGCCGATTTGAACCGCAGCGGTCCCAACTCCTCCGGCCACTGCATGGATCAGCACACGACCTGGGCCCGAAGAACTGCGTTCTGGCAAACTGCCAAAGCCCATACTGGACGCCTCATTTGCGATGAGACCGGCCTGCCAGTACAGCAGGTAAGCGGTAAAGAAATTTACCGGGAAGGCGGCGGATTGTTCGTCACTCCAGTCTTCTGGAGCCGGCCACAGCAGTTGGGGATAAGCCGCGGTCTTCTCCGCAAAAGCTGACCACTGCGTGTAGCCCATCACGCGGCGCCCGGTCTTTTCTTCTACTCCGGCAAATTCGCGGCCTGCGATCAGGGGCGACGGAGGCGTTCCGGGATATCCGCCTTTGGTGGTCATGAGATCGGCAAAGTTCAGGCCTCCGGCAGCGACGCGAATCAATGTTTGCCCGGGCTTCAGTGTCGGTTCCGGAACATCTTGAATGTTCAAAGCATCGGGACCGGTGAGGGTTGCAATCACTAGCGCTTTCATGAGGAAAGTGTAGCGCGGGTCGGGGTACGTATGCCCGTACGCCGACGCGGTGTTAGACTGCGCTGCATGCGGCGCGATCCCATCGAACTGGAAATTTTCAAAAATCTTTACCACTCGATCGCGGAAGAAATGGGTGCAGCGCTGCGGCGGACCGCGTTCTCTCCCAACATCAAAGAGCGCCGGGACTATTCCTGCGCCGTGTTCGACGGTGCCGGCGAAGTGGTGGCGATGGGCGACCACATGCCTGTGCATCTCGGCTCGATGCCGATGTCGGTTCGGGCTGCCATCTCGGCCTGCACCATGGAACCGGGGGACGTGATCATGCTGAACGACCCGTTCCGCGGGGGTACGCACCTTCCCGATATCACATTGGTCGCTCCGGTATATGTCGGCACCTGTGCACGCCGATCGGTTCGAAACAATCCGGATGCTCCCGACTTCTATGTCGCTTCCCGCGCCCATCACGCGGATGTCGGCGGAGCTTATGCCGGATCCATGGGGCTGTGCCGCGAAATCTACCAGGAAGGTTTCCGCATCCCTCCCGTGAAACTTGTTCGTGGCGCGAAGATGGATCGCGATGTACTCGCGTTACTGCTCAATAACGTTCGCACCCCGGAAGAGCGCGAGGGCGATCTCGGAGCGCAACTCGCCGCCTGCCACACTGGCTCGGAACGGCTGAAAGAAATCTGCACCCGCTACGGCGTCCCCCGGGCAAAAGATGCCTCTACCGCCTTGCTGCAATATTCCGAAGAACTGATGCGAGCTTTTCTGGCGCGGGTTCCGGCTGGCAGCTACCATGCCGAGGATTTTCTCGACAACGACGGAATCGATCCAGATCCCGTCCGAATCGCAGTTGAGATAAGAGTGGCGAGGCACAACGCGCCGAGCGGGCCGCCGGTTTCGGTGGATTTCACCGGCAGCAGTCCGCAAGTGCGCGGAAGCATCAATGCCGTTGAGGCCATCACGTACTCCGCCTGCTTTTATGTTTTTCGCTGCCTGCTGGCCGAAGATGTTCCCGCCACCTCCGGATTGATGCGGCCCATCCGCGTCATCGCGCCCGAAGGCACGGTGGTCAATGCGCGACCGCCCGCGGCCGTGGCAGGAGGAAATGTCGAGACATCGCAACGCATCGTGGACGTCCTGCTGCGCGCGTTGGCGCAAGCCATTCCCGACCGCATCCCCTCGGCCGCGTCGGGAACCATGAACAACCTCACCATTGGTGGCATCGATCCCCGTACGGGCGAGCCGTTTGCCTATTACGAAACGATCGCCGGTGGCATGGGAGCGCGTCCCGGCAAGCCCGGCATTTCCGGGATTCATACCCATATGACGAACTCTCTGAACACTCCGGCGGAAGCGCTCGAGTATGCCTATCCCTTACGCGTCCGCCGTTACTCATTGCGATCGGGTAGCGGCGGAGCGGGGCAATTCCCGGGCGGGAGCGGCATCGTCCGCGAGATCGAAGTGCTGGTCGATGCAGAGGTGACTTTGCTCGCAGATCGGCGCGAACATGGGCCCTGGGGACTTGCCGGAGGAGATCCGGGGGCTTGCGGGCGCGCTTTCGTTACCCTTGCCGACGGCACAGTCGAACCGCTTGCGGGAAAATTCAGTACCCGGCTTCGTGCGGGAGAAAAGATTCGCATTGAATCGCCGGGCGGTGGCGGCTGGGGTCGCCATTCGCGGGCATCCGAGCTATAAATTGCGGGGCTATGCGGCCCCGCTGCCAACGTATGATCCAGGTAAATTCACTGTGGGCCTGAATGGGGTGAATCTATGACCAACGATGTCGCAAGCCACTATCTGGAGGAAGCGCGCCGCCAGTTGCGTGGGCACAAGCGCATGGGCGAAGGCGCAATGACTCAACTGAAAGATGACGATTTCTTCATCACTCTCGATCCGGAGTCGAATTCCATCGCCATTCTGGTCAAGCATCTTGCCGGAAACATGCGGTCGCGCTTCACCGACTTTCTAACCAGCGACGGCGAAAAGCCCAACCGCTTTCGGGACCGTGAATTCGAAGTCACCGGGGCCACCAGCCGTGCCGAGGTAATGCGTTGGTGGGAAGAAGGTTGGAAATGCGTGTTCGACGCCATCGACTCGCTCAAGCCTGAAGACGTCATGCGCACGGTCGTGATCCGCAGTGAACCGCATACCGTTTTGCAGGCCATCAACCGCCAGATCGCCCATTACGCCCAGCACATTGGGCAGATCGTCTTTCTGGCCAAGCACCTGCGCTCGCAGGAGTGGAAGACGCTCAGCATTCCGCGCGGCAAATCAGAGGAATACAAAACGGCACCTCCCAAAGCCCACAAATAAAACCGGCCCATCAATGCTACTATCCAGTGCATGGCAGGACGAAATTCACCAGGGCGACCCAGCGCCGATGGTGGTCGTCGGTCGCTAGCTAAGAAACCGGCAACCCTTACGCGCGAGAAAAAGCGTTCCCCGGAACTCGTGATCATCACGGGTATGAGCGGCTCCGGCAAGGCTTCGGTTCTCAAGGCCTTTGAAGATCTCGGCTATTACTGCGTCGATAATCTGCCTGTATTGCTCATCACCCGCTTTGCCGAGCTGATCGTACAGTCAAATGAAATCCGGCGCACGGCATTGGTGGTGGATGTGCGCGAGGGATCGAAGCTCGAAAGATTCCCCGAGATTTTGAAATCGGTCCGCCGCATCGTTCCCACGCGGGTGGTCTATCTTGAGGCCTCCGATGCCGTGCTGCTGCGCCGCTTCAGCGAGACGCGCCGTCCACACCCCCTCGGAACCGATGCGCCCGTCAAAGCCGCGCTGAAGGCGGAACGGCGGCATTTAAGCAGGATTCGTAAAGTCGCCGACCTGGTCATCGACACTTCTAAATTCAACGTTCATGAACTGCGCGCGCTCATCACCGAACGTTTTCGCGAGCAATCGCGCCAGAGAGGCATTCTCGTCGCCTGTGTGAGCTTCGGATTTCGCCAGGGTGTGCCCGAAGATGCCGATCTGGTGTTTGATGTGCGCTTTTTGCCCAACCCGCATTTCGTTCGCGAGTTCCGGCCGCTCACCGGACGCCACCCTCGCGTCGCAAAATACATTCGCTCGTTCCCCCAGACGCAGGAGTTCATTCAGCGCATCTCCGATCTGCTCGTTTATCTGTTGCCTCACTACATTCACGAGGGCAAAAGTTACCTGACCATCGGATTCGGCTGTACCGGAGGGCAGCATCGCTCGGTGATGATCGCCGAAGACGTTGGCAAGAAGCTGCGCAAGGCGGGATATCGGGTCAAAATCGTGCACCGCGACAGCCCGCGATAGGGAAATCGGAACCGTAGGTCGAAAAAGCTCTTGCTCGACCACCGGCGTATTCGGTGCTCTCCCCCGGGTACCGGCTCAAGTAGAATAAAAGCTTGCACTTAATCTTCATCAGCCGCGCGGGTCGCCGCTCCTCAGCCCGGGGGGATTTGTGCGTCAACTGACACGGCTGGTTCGTTATGTATTGCCCTTCTTGGCCCAACTGATCCCCGGCGTGCTCCTGCTGGCCGCCGTCGGTTTTCTGGAAGCCTTCCGCCTGGTTCTGCTCAAGCCAGTGCTCGATCGCGTGCTGAATCCGTCGTCGGGTTCGCAGAACATCGTGCTGCTGAACCTTCCCTGGTCAGGAAAGCCGATCTACCTGCAGTGGTTCGTTCCCTCTGCATTTCACAACGCATGGACCATCGTGGCCTTCGCCTTGGTGGCATCGACCGTGTTCAAAGGATTATGCGACTACTCCGGAACTTACCTGGTGAATCACGCCGGATTCGGCATGATCACCGACCTGCGAAATGATCTTTACAACGCGATCATGCGCCGGTCCGCCGCATTTTTCTCCCGCAATACGACCGGCACTCTGGTCTCGACCACCATCAACGACATTGAGCGGGTGCAGTTCGCCATGTCGAGCGTGCTGGCGGAATTCCTGCAACAGTTCTTCACCTTTATCTTCACTGCCATCGCAGTCGTCATTCTTGGCCGTCAACTGGCGTGGGTATTGTTGCTGTTCATCCCGGTCATTGTTTACTCCTCGCGAAAGATTGGCACGCGCGTCCGCCACACCACCCGGCACGGTCAGGACAAGCTGGCCGAAATTCAGAACATTCTGCACGAAACCATCACCGGCAATCGGATCGTAAAAGCCTTTAACACCGAAAATTGGGAGATCCTGCGGTTTCGAAAAGCGGCGCAGCGGCTGTTCCGCGCCAACCTGCGCTCGGTCGCGGCGTCCGCACTGAGTTCTCCGCTGATGGATGTTTTCGGAGCCATCGCGATCGCTCTCCTGCTGCTGATGGGCCGCAGCCGCATCGCGCACGGCGACTTCACGCTCGGCGCGTTCGTGACCTTCGTCGCGGCCGTGCTCAGCATGTACAATCCCGTCCGCAAGTTCGCCCTGTTCAATAACAACTTCCAGCAGGCGTTGGGGGCTTCGTCTGAGATCTTCCGCTTCATGGATCTCGAAGATGACGTGAAAGAAAAGCCGCGCGCCAGGGCGCTGCCCAGCTTTGCCAGGAGCGTCACATTCGACGGAGTCAGCTTCTGCTATGCCTGCGACCAGGCGGGAGATGAGGCCCGTCAGGTTCTGCGCAATATCAACCTGGAAGTGCGAAAAGGCGAGGTACTGGCCATCGTCGGATCGAGCGGCGCGGGCAAGAGCACGCTCGTCCACCTGATCCCGCGATTCTTCGACGTCTCCGGCGGACGATTACTGATCGACGGCGCCGACGTGCGCGACGTCACCCTGGCTTCCCTGCGCGAGCAGATTGGCATCGTCACCCAGGACACGATTCTTTTCAACGACAGCGTCCGCAACAACATCGCCTATGGGCATCCGGACATTGCGCAGAAAGACGTCGAGGCCGCCGCCGTTGCTGCCCTGGCCCACGACTTTATCCGCCAACTGCCAGCGGGTTACGATACCGTGATCGGCGAGCGTGGCGTGCGCCTTTCCGGCGGCGAACGCCAGCGGATTGCCATCGCGCGGGCCCTGCTGAAGAATGCCCCAATCTTGATTCTTGACGAGGCCACTTCCGCACTGGATAGTGAATCGGAGTCTCTGGTCCAGTCCGCGCTGCACAATCTCATGACCGGACGAACCGTTTTCGTCATCGCGCACCGCTTGTCGACGGTGCGCCGCGCCGATCGCATCGTGGTCATCGAAAATGGCTCGATTTCCGACATCGGCGCACACGAGGCTCTGATGCAGAAGCTGGGAACCTACCGGCGGCTGTATGATCTGCAGTTCGCAAATTTGGAACCGCCCACGGCGGTTGTGGAACCATAACCCGAATGACAATCCGCTCCATGACAGGCTTTGCCCAGGTACGCGGCGAATTTCATGCGCCCGCGCAACCCCACAGCACACCCGAAGCGCCCGCCGGAGTTGCCGGCAACGGGGCATTTACTTTATCGCTGAAGGCAGTCAATCACCGCTTCCTCGATTTGCATTTCCGGCTCCCCTCGGGAAGCGACTCCCTGGAAATGCAACTGCGGCGCTTCCTCAAAGACAAGATTGCTCGCGGCCACGTGGAAGTCGCCTTGAGCCTCGACCGCGCCACCAATGACGCCTTCTCCATCAATCGCGACGTCATCGGCGGATACATTTCCGCTTTCCGCGCCGCTGCTTCGGAGTTCTCCTTGGCCTGTGAGCCTGATTTAAACGCCGTGCTGCGCATCCCGGGCGCGCTCGATGTCGCCGAACAAAGTCCGAACGGCGAAGTGGAAACCGGTGTAATGGCTCGCGCGCAGGAGGCACTTGACCGCCTGAATCAGATGCGCGAAGAAGAAGGGCGCAGCATCGAACGCGAGTTGCGGCAGCGCATGAATCATCTGCTCGATGCCGGCAAGCAGGTCCAGCAACATCGCCACGTCGTCCTGCAGAATTATGTAGAGCGGCTGCAAGCGCGCATGCAGGAACTGCTGGGCAATTCCGCCGATAAGGAACGCGTGCTTCAGGAAGCGGCTTTGCTGGTCGATCGCAGCGATATTCAGGAGGAAATCGTCCGCCTGGAAGCCCACGTCAAGCACTTCATCAGCCTGCTCGATCAAGGCGGTGAGGTCGGCAAGAAACTCGACTTCCTTCTGCAGGAAATGAACCGCGAAGCCAATACCTTGCTTTCGAAAACTTCCGGCCTGGCCGGGGAGGCTTTGAAGATTACCGAGGCAGGCCTGGCCATGAAGGCCGAAATCGAGAAATCCCGCGAGCAGGTGCAGAACCTGGAATGAACGCCGCACCTTTCAAACCGCTGGTCTATATCATCTCGGCGCCGTCGGGGTCGGGCAAATCGACGCTCGTCAATGAATTGCTCAAGCTGGTTGCCAATCTCGAGTTCTCCATCTCCTACACAACCCGTGCTCTCCGGGGCAGCGAACAGAACGGCAAGCAGTATTACTTCGTATCGCGCGACGGTTTCGAAAACATGATCGAGGCCGATGAGTTCCTCGAACATGCCCAGTTCGACGGCAATTATTACGGAACGTCGCGCCGCTTCCTCCAGGAAGCGCAGCAGAAAGGTAACGACCTCTTGCTGGATATCGATGTGCAAGGCGCCGCCCAGATCACCCAAAAACTCCCCGACGCCGTGACCATCTTCATCCTGCCTCCCGACCGCCGCACCCTGGAATGGCGGTTGAGCAACCGCGGCGAAGATCCGCCCGAGGTCATCCATCGCCGGTTGGACAGGGCCCGTCGTGAGATTGAGCAATACGATAAATACAACTACATTCTGATTAACGACAAGTTGGAAGAGTCGGTCGAAAGTCTACAGGCGATCGTGCTCTCCGAACGCTGGCGGCGCAGTGGCCGGAAGCTTTCCGAGGAAGAAACCAGGGTCGCTCGCCTGGCGGATGATTGCCGCCTGAGTAACATCCGCGACCGGGTGCAGCCGATTTTAGCCTCTTTCAGTCCCACGGCGATTTCGGGAAGTCGCTGATTTCGCGGTATGATAGGTCAGTTTTGTAAGCGGGCGTCTCATCGCGGTTTCACAACTTGTGTGCGGAACAGCTTGATAGGCAGAAGCACTCCGCGAATCGGCTCATGGTCTGCGCTGTGTTGAGTTTCGAATTCAAGGGAGAATCCCTATGAAGTTGATCGAGGGCTTCGATAGCAACTACCGTTACATCCTGGTCGCGGCACGCCGTGCGCGCCAGTTACAATCCGGCGCACCGCCGGTCGTTGACACCAGTTCCCGCAAACCTTGCCGCATTGCGCAAGACGAGATTCGGGCAGGGAAGGTGAAGTGGGAAATCCCTGAAATTCGCAGCGCCGCCGAGCAGGCCTCGGAGATGCTCGACAAAGCTGTTTCCCAGGAATAGCCGGTCGGCTGAATTCCTGGATTGGCGGTGCTTTGACTCTCTTGTCTCTTGCATCGCCAGTCGGCAGTTGTTAATCAAATCTGCATGAAAGTCGCTCTGGGCGTGACCGGTGGTATCGCGGCCTACAAAGCGGCGGAGATTGTTCGCCTGCTGCAGGACCGTGGCGTCCGCGTGCAGGTCATCATGACCCGCGCTGCCCAGGAGTTTGTCCGTCCTCTTACCTTTGCCGCTCTTTCCGGAGAGAAAGTCATCACGGGGATGTTCGCCCCGGGCGAAGAACATACTCCCAACATCGATTCGGCAATCGAGCACATCGCCGTAGCACAATCGATGGACGCCCTTCTTGTCGCGCCCGCAACCGCTGACGTTCTGGCGCAGTTTGCCCAGGGCATCGCCCCAGACTTTCTCACGACCCTCTATCTGGCCACCACCGCTCCCGTTGTCGTCGCGCCCGCCATGAACGTGAATATGTGGAATCATCCTGCGACGCAGGCCAATCTTGACACTCTCCGCAAGCGCGGCGTCAAAGTCGTCGAACCCGGTTCGGGATATCTGGCCTGCGGCATGGTCGGCCAGGGACGACTGGCAGAAAACGAAGCGATTGTTGCTGCCGTCATGGAAGCTCTCGGCACATCCCAGGACCTCGCGGGCGAAACCATTCTTTTGACCGCCGGTCCGACTCGCGAAAAGATCGATCCCGTCCGTTACCTGACCAACCGTTCCAGCGGGCGGATGGGATACGCTATCGCCGAAGCCGCCTTACGCCGTGGTGCCCGCGTACTTCTGGTCGCCGGGCCGACGAACCTGACTCCTCCGGGCGCCGCCGAAACTACGCGAGTTGAATCGGCGGAAGAGATGCGCAACGCGGCGCTGAATCTTCTGCCCCAGGCCAGCATCGTGATCAAGACCGCTGCCGTCGCGGATTACCGCACGAAGAACTCCGCCGGGCAAAAGATCAAGCGCCAAGGCCCGATGACCCTCGACCTGGAGCCTACTCCCGACATCCTGAAGGAGATCGCCGCGCGCAAGCAGTCCCAAACAGTCATTGGATTCGCCGCCGAAACCGAAAATGTCCTCGAACATGCGCGTCAGAAGTTGGCAGCCAAAAACCTGGACGCCATTGTTGTGAACGACGTCTCGCGCGAAGGCGTCGGATTCGATTCCGACCGCAATGCCGTCACCATCATCACCCGTGACGAGGTCATCGAAGTTCCCGAAACCTCGAAGTGGGACGTTGCCCAGCGCGTGCTCGACATCGCAGTCAAACTTCGCGCCCGGCAGAAAACTTCCGTGGAGGCTTAGGCCTGTAGCCGCTATAATCCCATTACCCAAATGGCCGTTGTCCTGAATCCAGAGTTGCGGCGTGCGCTTGCCGAGCGCATTCGCTTTTACCACGATCTCGGAATCTACGATTTTTACCAGCGCCCGGTGGCTCATGCCCAGGCCAATGCCGCTGAGGCATCCCAGCCGGAAATACGAGAGGAAATGAGTCCCAGAAAATCTGCGGTTGTATCCGTGATCGCTGAAGAGAACGTGTCGAGAGCCGAATCCGGCGTAAAGGATCCGGTCGCCGCGCTTCAATTGATCCGCCAGGACATCGGCGACTGCACTCGCTGCAAACTCCATAAACTCGGCCGCAAGCAGATCGTTTTCGGCGTCGGCAATTCGCACGCCGAGCTGATGTTCGTGGGCGAAGGCCCCGGTGCCGACGAAGATATTCAAGGCGAGCCGTTCGTCGGACGCGCCGGGCAACTGCTCAACAACATGATCAAAGCGATGGGTATCCGCCGCGAAGATGTGTACATCGCGAATGTGGTGAAGTGCCGTCCGCCCGGAAACCGCACGCCCGAGCGCGATGAGTGCGAGACCTGCTCGCCGTTTCTCATGCGTCAGATCGCAGCCATCAAGCCCAAGGCGATTGTGGCTCTGGGAGCCGTCGCCGCCCGAAATATGCTTGCGATCAACGCCCCAATGTCTGAACTGCGCGGACGCTGGTACGATTTCAAGCCCGCCGGAGTAAGCGATCCTTCATGGCAGGGAGCGCGCCTTGCCGTAACGTATCATCCGGCATTCCTGTTGCGCGATCCGCGCCAGAAGGGCGAGGCCTGGAAAGATCTGCAGATGGTCATGAAATATCTGGGGCTGGAGTCGCCAGGCAAACCTGAATAGCCTTGGCCCTTGCGCCTGCTTCCCCTCCGGACTTCGCAAAACGAAGCTCTGATTTATCCTTCCAATCAATGCCCCTCTATTGCGACGTAGCCGTGGCCGTGCCGCTCGACATGGCGTTCACCTACGCGATTCCGGAAGGGATGGAACCGGTCGTCGGCGGACGCGTGCTCGTGCCCTTTCGCCAGCGCCGCATGTCGGGTGTCGTGCTGGAAATGCATGACCGCAAGCCAAACGTCCCCACGAAGAAGGTCATTGAAACGCTCGATCTCACGCCAGTGCTCGACGAGCACCTGATAAAACTGGGCCGCTGGATTTCCGGCTACTATCTCTCTCCGGTCGGAGAAGTGTTTCGCATGATGCTTCCCTTGGGCGCCGAATTCAAGAAGGTGATCACCTATCGCATCACCGAAGCCGGGCAGATGGCGCTTCACCTGGCTGGAATGTCAGGATCCTCGGCGCGTTCCAGGCGCGCTCCCGAAGAACAGGCGGCGGAATTTCGCGTGCTCGATTATCTGGTCAATCGCGAAGCGCTGGGCGAAGAGGCGCCGGTGCGCGAACAGACATTGCGCTCGGCCACGCGGGTGGCGCATGCGGTTCTCAGCGGCATGGTTCGCAAGAAGTGGCTGGCGCGCGAGGACGTTTCCGCCGCGCAAGATGCCACTCCCATGGTCAACATTGCCGTGCTCAGGTCAGCCGAAGGCAAGCTGAATGACAACCAGCAAAAAATTGTCGAGACTCTGGCCGCTTCCGGTGGGCGCTTACATGTCGATAATCTGCGCGCGCTGGAAGTTCCACGAACCACGCTCAGCACTCTCGTTCGCCGCGGACTCGTTGAACTCGTGGAAGAGCCTACCGGGCTTGGCATCTCCCGCAGCAAGCCGCGGCCTTCGCCCTTTGAATTCGATTTCAGTCCGGCGCAGAAATCGGCGCTGGCTCGGCTGCGCGCCGCCGTCGCCGCCCGCACATTTTCCGGCATGCTTCTCCATGGCGTGACCGGCTCCGGCAAGACCGCCGTGTATCTCGCCGCTATGCGTTCCGTGCTCGATGCCGGACGCTCGGCCATTCTTCTGGTCCCCGAGATCGGCCTCACCCCCGCCGTCGCCGCCGACTTGCATCAGATTTTCGGAGACGAAGTCGCGATCCTGCATTCGGCTCTCTCCGATCAGGAGCGGGCCGCGCACTGGCATCGTATCCGCCAGGGAGAAGCTCGCATCGTCGTCGGCACGCGTTCGGCAGTTTTTGCTCCAGTCAGCGACCTTGCCCTGATCATCGTCGACGAAGAACACGACTCTTCCTACAAGCAGGAAGAAACTCCCAGATATCACGCGCGCGATGTTGCCGTCATGCGCGCAAAAATGGCAAACGCCGTGGTCGTCATGGGATCGGCAACCCCTTCCTTGGAGTCTTACTTCAACGCCAGGAAAGACAAATATGCGTTGATCGAGTTGCCCGATCGCGTCGAACAGAGGCCGCTGCCCGCCGTGGAGATCGTCGACATGCGGCTCGAGTTTCAGGAAACCGGCCGCGAGCAGGTCATCTCCCGCAAACTCGCCGACGAAATCAGGCAACGGCTCGAGCGCAGCGAGCAAGTCATGGTCCTGCTGAATCGCCGCGGGTACTCTCCGGTGGCGCTTTGCCGTAGCTGCGGGCAGAAGCTGGAATGCAAGAACTGCGCCATCGCCCTCACCCATCACAAGCGTGAGCACAAGATGGTCTGCCACTACTGCGGATACGTCGCCCCTGTGCCCAGGACTTGTCCGTACTGCAATAGTGAATACGTCTATTTCCTGGGGACAGGTTCAGAAAAGCTGGAAGAGTTGCTGCATTCTATTTTCCCGCAGGCCCGCATCGCCCGCCTCGACCGCGACACGGTTCGCGGCCATGAAGATTTCGAGCGCACTCTGAACGGGCTGAATGAAGGCGAGCTCGATATAGTTGTCGGTACCCAGATGATCGCCAAAGGGCACGATATTCATGGCGTCACCCTGGTGGGCGTCGTAGGCGCCGATGTCGCCCTGGGATTGCCGGATTTCCGGGCCGCCGAACGAACCTTTCAACTGCTCACGCAGGTTGCCGGCCGGGCCGGGCGCGGCCAGACTCCCGGCAAAGTCATTCTGCAAACGTATTTCCACGATCATTACGCGGTGCAGTACGCTGCCAATCACGACTTCCTGGGCTTTTACGAAAAGGAACTTCGCTTCCGCAGTTGGATGCACTATCCGCCCTATTCCGCATTGGCGAATGTCCTTGTGCGCAGCGACAAGCTGGATGACGCCTTGAACTGGTCGGGCACGCTTGGCAAGTGGTTTGAATGCACGCGCCACGAAGGAGTGCGCGTTTTAGGCCCCGCGGCCGCGCCCATCCTGCGCCTCAAGCGCGATTATCGCTACCACTTCGTGCTGAAATCCCCCAGCCGCGAAAAGCTCAATGCGACGCTCCGGGCCATGCTCGCCTACGCGGTACAACAGAAGATTCCCAGAACACAGGTCATCGTCGATGTCGATGCGCTTTGGCTGATGTGAATGCGAGGTATGTAAACGGCGCGCTCGAAAGAGAATTTATTGTCCGCGCATCTGCCGAATGACCTCCGGCACGGAGGCGTGCCCAAAAGGAGCCGGCGTCATGGTGAGCACAAGCATGATCAGCGCGAAGATCGCCAGCCATTTCCGTCCGCCTTGCACTTTTGGCCAATCGGCCACTTGCGGATGACGGAAGCTGCTCAGTTGCAGCAAGATCGCCCACACAAACCATCCCAGCCATAAGTAATACGCCATCGGCAGAAGCACCAGGATGGTCAGCCGCGAGACAAACTTGTGTGCCCGCGGCGCCAACGAGAAAATGATATGGCCGCCATCAAGCTGCCCGCCCGGCAGCAGGTTGAGCGCGGTCGCGAACATGCCCACCCACGCCGCGATCGCAACCGGGTGCAGCAACACCCGATCCAGCGGCAACCCGGCAGTCCCGCCTGCGCCTGTGACTGCCAGCAGCCGATGCATCAGGTCAAAGATCAGCGGCATTCCCATGCTGATGTCATCGGGCGATGGCGGCAATACGATCGGCTTCGACAGCCCGAGCGAGCCCGCAAGCACGACGATGGCTACAAGAAAGCCGGCAATCGGCCCGGCAATTCCGATATCAAACAACGCCGTGCGTGACCGTATGGGTGAGCGGATGCGAATGAAAGCTCCCAGTGTTCCGATGAAAGTTGGCGCAGGAATAAAAAATGGCAGCGTCGCCCAGACTCGATATTTCTTGCAGTAGAGGTAATGCCCCATCTCGTGGGCCATCAGAATGATCATCAGCGTGGCCGCAAATGGAATTCCCAGCAACAGCCGCCCGGGATGACGGAAAAGCCAGCTCGCCGGAAACAGCGGCGCGGAGTTGTCTGCCATCGAGAAGACTGGCACATTGTGTAGGAAATTGAATTCCATCCGGGCCCCGACCACAACGGTCGTGAAACAGGTTAGCAGCAGCAGAAGTGCATGAATCCAGTAGCGTTGCCGTGGTTCGGCTCTCCACACCGGGATGGCTTGATAGTACTCAGTTGTGGACGAGAAAATTTGAGGAGTAGGTTCCGACATTTACAGAATCTGCCGCTTGCGGTGCTGATCCTCTGATCCTACACGAGCTGCGCGCACTTTGCGCCAATGCGGATGTGACCACAGTTTGCGAACTCTCGCCAGGTCTAGGCAGATGAATCGTCTGGACTTAGCCGATCACCGCGGCCGGCGATCAGTCGATCGATTGCAGCTCTTTGCCCGGCTTGAAGCGAACCGCCCGTCCGGGAGGAATGGACACCTCCGCGCCGGTTCGCGGATTTCGTCCGATTCCGGTCTTGCGCGGACGCACATTAAACACGCCAAATCCCCGCAGCTCAATGCGATCGCCTTGGGCCAGCGCCTTCTTCATGCTCTCGAAGACGGTTTCCACAGCCAGCTCCGCCTTGGTCTTGGTGATTCCGGTTTTCCCCACCACTTCGTTGATGATGTCGAGCTTAATCACGAGTGCCCCCGGCGCTATCCACAAGATTGTGCTTCAAGTTATTGATGCTAAGGGGGATAACGTGGATTGTCAACGGGAGCATCTCTCCCGTAAACTGGCAGGCAACTCCAGCCCAAAGATTCAGTGATTGTGTAATCGGGTCCTTGCGCAAATTCGACATGCGCCTCGGCTCCCCAATCGCACAATCACAAAATCGCAAAATGACTCAATTTCTTAAGGAGCTCCATGCTGAAGAGTGACCGCTGGATTCGCAAAATGGCCATCGAGCACGACATGATTAACCCCTTCTCCGAGAAGCAGGTGCGGGAAGGCGTGATCTCTTACGGTCTATCGTCGTACGGCTACGATCTGCGCGTGGCCGACGAATTCAAGATCTTTACCAACGTGAACAATGCGATGGTCGATCCCAAGCGCTTCGACGAGAAGTCATTCGTCACCGTGCGGACCGACATTTGCATCGTCCCGCCCAACTCGTTCGCGCTGGCGAGGTCCATCGAGTACTTCAAGATTCCCCGCGACGTACTGACCATTTGCGTCGGCAAAAGTACTTACGCCCGCTGCGGGATCATCGTCAACGTCACTCCCTTTGAGCCCGAGTGGGAAGGCTTCGTGACACTCGAGATTTCCAACACAACACCTTTGCCTGCGCGCATTTACGCGAATGAAGGCCTTTGCCAGATCATCTTCTTCCAGTCGGATGAGGTCTGCGAAACCAGCTACGCCGATCGCAAGGGGAAATACCAGGCGCAAAAGGGAATTGTGCTGCCCAAACTCTAGCGCGATAAAAAAGGCCTGATCGCCGGGATCAGGCCTTTCCTGCCATGATTGCCTGTATCTTTAGCTGCCTTCGCCTTCTTTATACATGTATTTAATAGCCGGCTTGTAGATCATCACGTTCGGTTCGCCAGCTTCGCGATTGACCTTGATGCAATTCCGGTCATACCACTCGATGATCCCGTGAATTTCCTCTCCATCACGAAGCACGATGACCATCTGTGTCCGCGACTGCATCTGCTTCAGGTAATAGAAGTTTTCCGCGTGCGTCTGCTCGGCCGGAGCCGGCTTCTTGCCCCCGCCCGTTCCATTTGCGGAACGCTCGGCACGTTCAGGACGCTCCGTCCGCTCCGCTCGCTCCCGTCGTTCAATCGGCACTGGGGCGGAATTGAGATTGTTGTGATTGTTATGATTTTCGACCCGCGGCAGAGTCGGACGAATCAGCTTGCGATTGCCGAAGTGCTCGCGATCCCTGCTTTCCCCCGGCAAAATCGTTTCAATGATTTCCTTCATAAAGTGGCGCTGCCTTTACCCACGCATTCGTGCAAAGTACATCTTGGAACGATCCTTGGAATGTATTTACCAATGGCGTGAAATTTCCCATACCGTACCACAGGATTTCAAAGCTGACAATGATTCCAATGGGCCCCCGAGAAGATGACAAAACTTGCACAGTAGGAGGGACTTTAAGCTCCCGTTGATTACGGACTGGAGGGCTCGACCGTGTTTGTCAGGTCGGCTCCTCTGCGCTCCTTACCCAAGAGCGTCACCATCGCCACCATCAGTGCGATCACGACCACGGTTCCCGCAAACACCGGCGGATATTGTCCCGCAAATCGCCGTTCCACCAGCTTGGCCTGCAACACCGAATTCCACGAGGCCAGCAGATTTCCTGTCTGATATGCCAATCCGGGGAATGTCCCGCGAACGGGGCCGGGAGAAAGTTCGTTCAAATGCGCCGGAATTACTCCCCATGCGCCCTGCACCATGAACTGCATGAGAAATCCGCCGATTCCTAATAGCAGCACCGTGTGCGCGTACGTCCAGAGCGGGATCATGGGAATCGTAAGCACCGCCGCAATCGCAATCGCTTTGCGTCGCCCAATTCTTTCCGACAGACTGCCAAAGCAAATCCCACCCACCAGCGCGCCGAGGTTATAGATCACAGCGATGAATCCCACCATGCCTGGCGCAAATCGAAGATTGTTATGGAGAAATGTCGGATAAAGATCCTGGGTCCCATGACTCAGGGAATTCAACGAAAACATCAGGACGACCAGAAACGCAAACGATCCCAGGTAACGCGCCAGATCTTGTAACAAATGACCCCGCGGCTTCTCCGATCGTTGCTCTTGCCCTTCCACCCAAGCGGGCGACTCTTCCACTTTTGCAATGATGTAAATCGAGAGAAACGCCGGCATCGCCCCGATCACGAACATGCCGCGCCATCCGAAATGGACGAAGAGCGTGCCATAGACCAGGCCCGCCATGAGATATCCCACGACATAGCCTTCCTGCAGCAAGCCCGAGAAAAAGCCGCGTCCTTCTTTCGGCAAGGTTTCGAAGGCCAGCGCAGCGCCGACACCCCACTCGCCGCCCATGGCGATCCCGAACAACGCCCGCGTGATCAGGAAAATTTTCAGTGATGGCGCAAAGGCCGAAGCCAGTTCAAACAGCGAATACGAAATGATATTGAAGATGAGCGTGGGGCGTCGTCCGAAGCGGTCGGCGGTCATTCCGAATAGAAGCGCACCCAGAGGCCGGAGGGCCAGCGTTACGAAAATCGCTTCGGCCACGGCGGAAACCTTGGCGTGAAAATCGGCCGCAATCGCGCTGACGCAGAAAACAAGAATGAAGAAATCGAAGGCGTCGAGCGACCATCCCAGAAAGCATGCGAAGAAAGTATTGCGCTGGGTAGAAGACAGCCTGCGGAAATTGTCGAGAATGCCCATGGCGCGGTCCAGCGGATGCTAACACAAGTGAGGCAAAGCCTTTGACCAGCTTCGCGGCTGTAGTACGCTGCGGTTTGCACTTTGCGTACAATTTCAGAATAAAGCGAATCGCAAATCTGACATTGCAGACAGCTCATGCCCGAACTTGACCTCCCACAACGCCAGGCAACCGACGCGCTGATGCTGACCGGCTTCTGGTATCGTGCGCTGCCCGCCGACCAGGTGCACCGCCATCGCCTTCACAAGGCCATGCTGCTCGAAATGCCGCTCGTGCTCGGCCGCGATCGCCTCGGCCAGCCCTTCGCCATGCGAGACGCATGCCCGCATCGCGGCATGCCCCTGAACTCCGGAAAGTTCGACGGCGAGCAACTCGAATGCCCTTACCACGGCTGGACCTTCGACGTGCACAATGGACAGTGCCAGAAGATTCCCTCGCTCACCTCTGACCAGACCCTGAAGGTGGACCGGATCTATGCCGGCAGCTATCCGTGCGAGGAGCAAGACGGCTTTATCTGGGTATTCATTCCCGATCCCTCGCCGCAGGGGGCCGGTTTCGCGAAACCTGCCGAGGCTCCCGACGCCGCTCCGCAGGTCGAGAAAATTACCGGCAAATACAAGACCGCTTATTTGACCGCCAATATGCCGGTGAGTATCGACCACGGCATCATCGGGCTCATGGATCCGGCGCATGGACCGTTCGTTCACCAGGCCTGGTGGTGGCGCACGCGCCACAGCATCCACGAAAAGAAAAAGAATTTCGAGCCGATCCCCAACGGCTTTCGCATGAGCGCGCACACGCCGAGTTCCAACTCGGCTCCCTATAAACTGCTCCGCCTCTATGCCGACGCTGACTCCATCACCACCACCATCGATTTCACGCTGCCCAATATCCGCAGCGAAAGTATTCGCGCCGGGAAATACTGGTTCTCCTCGCTAACCACGGTCACGCCCATTACCCGCAGCCACTGCCGCATTGATGTCGTTGCTTGCTGGAACATCTTCCGCTGGCTTCCGCTTGGCCCCGAATTATTGAAATTTGTTTTTTCGAAATTCGTCGAGCAGGACCGCCGCACCATGGAAATGCAAGCCGAGGGGCTGAAGCACAATCCTCACCTCATGCTGATCGACGACGCCGACCGCCCCGCCAAGTGGTACTTCCAGCTCAAGGCCGCGCATCTGGAAGCGAAGCGCACCGGTCAGCCCATGAAGCATCCCATGTCCGGGCCGGTGACGCTGAAGTGGCGAAGCTAAGGCCTTCCCGTCTGAACCAAAACTGACTTAACAGCCGGCATCCAGCGGATAACTCGCATCCAGCCAATGCAGGTATGTGGACATCGAATGCCAGCACACCGGGTTTGGCTTCAGCCATGAGGTGAATTCATACGCGGTATTCACGTGCTCATAATCCAGGATCAGCGGGATGTGCAGCGGCAGCTTGGGAACCAGGTCGCAGGTGTTGACGATTCTCCAGGAATCGAGCGTCATCAAGTTGAAGGTACGGGCAAAAAGCATGTTTCCCACCCGCGGCGAGGCGAACGTGCACGACGTGCAGATGTCGAACTTTCCTTTCTGCTTGTTCTCCATAACGAACAACGTGCTCAATGCGGCGCCCAGGCTGTGCCCGGTCACGACATAAGGACGCTCCGCGCGGGTCTCGTTCAATTTCAATTTCATTGCCCGGCTCTTCTCCCGGCGCGAGTGCAATTGATCGAGTTGCTCGAGCAGCGAGCCTTGCAGCGGTGCGGGCAAGGCCATCGTCTTTTCTTCCGGGCGCGGATACGGAACCACCTTCATCGTGCTGTAAATCTTGTCGAAGCCGTGCGCCACGCGGCCGGCGTGCGGCACCTGCGAGAAGGGGACCATGTACGCGGAGGCGTCATCCCACCATTCCACCGCGCCTTCCGTGCCGCGTATCGCGAGGATGAAATCGCCTTCGGTGTTCTTGTTTTGCGCCACCAATCCGTAGAACAGCGGCCCCGTGCGCCCGAAGATAAAGTCGCACATGTGAATCCAGGCGTACATCTCGTAGGGATCCGGAATGTCGCCGGGTTGCGGTTCGGGCGTCAGGCTCGCCGGATCGCGCTTGAACATCGTGTAGGCGCCCACAACGAACTTTCCATAGAACAGGGCTTTCGCCGGATCGAGAGGTTGGCCCATGGGAACCTCCTCGGCCGAGAGGCCGCGCTATCTAGAGGGAATCAAACAGCGACTCTGGGCGGCTTAACCATCCGCGCGATGCGCATCCCTGTGGGATCGCATCATCCCAGGAGTTTTTCGACGACACTATAGGATTCGCTCAGCGCCTGGTCAAGCGCAGCTGCATCTTTGCCGCCGGCTTCCGCCAGATCCGGACGCCCGCCGCCTTTGCCGCCGACCTTCTGCGCCACCGCACCGACGACTTTCCCGGCTTGCACGCGCGACGTCAGGTCTTTTGTGACACCAACGATCAGCGCGACGTTTCCGTCGCTGGCCGAGCCGAGCACCACCACGCCAGATCCCAGCTTGTCCCGCAGTTGATCGACCAGCGTGCGCAGTTGCGGACGTTCGAGGTTATCCACGCGATGCGCCAGAACCTTGACGCCGTGCACGTCCTTGATCTTGTCGCTGATGTTCGCGGTAGAAGACGAAGCCGACTTCATCCGCGCCTGATCCAGTTCCCGTGCCAGCCGCTTGATCTCGGCATCTTTCTTCTCGAGTTCGGCCCTGAGCGCATCCGCGGGTGAAGATTCAGCCATCTCATCCGACGCGGGTACCCCATCCTTGCGCAGTTTTTGCGCCACGGTCGGACTCACCACGGTCGAGACAAAATTTTCCAGCCGGTGATCTTTCTGAAAGTGCCGCAGCGAGCCTTCCCCCGTCACCGCTTCGACGCGCCGCACGCCCGACGACACGCTTCCTTCTTTCAGGATCTTGATCAGGCCGATTTCTCCCGTCGCGCCGGTATGCGTTCCGCCGCACAACTCGGTCGAGAAGTCTCCAATCTTGATGACGCGGACCTTGTCTCCGTACTTTTCCCCGAACAGCGCCATCGCGTGATATTCGTTGACCGCCACGTCGATCGGGACGTCGTTGATCACCTCGACGCGTTCGTTGCGCAGCACTTCTTTGTTGATCAGGTCCTCGATGTCCTGCAGTTCTTCGTCCTCGACGCCGGTGAAATGCGAGAAGTCAAAACGCAGATGATTGGGCGCGACCAGCGATCCCGCCTGCTTGACGTGCTTGCCCAGAACTTCGCGCAACCCGGCCTGCAGCAGGTGCGTCGCGGTGTGATTCCGCATGGTGGCTTCGCGAACCTCGGTGTTCACGACCGCATCGACTTTGTCCCCGATTTGAATCGACCGTTTCGCGGTGACCTGGTGCGCGCGCACCCCCTGGATCGGGTAATAGCATCCAGTCACATCGGCGATGATCGTGTTGTGATCGTCGGAGTAGAGCCAGCCGCGATCGCCGACCTGGCCTCCGGCTTCGGCGTAGAACGGCGTGTGGTCGAGGATGACCTCGCCCTGCTCTCCGGCTTTCAGTTCCTGCACGCCCTGACCATGCTTGATGATGGCCAACACTTCGCAATCATTGGAGCGAGTCTGGCGGTAACCTTCGAAATTGGATTTCGGCAATTGCTGATACGCCGGATTGGCCGTCTGCTTGGCCGCGCCTTTCCACGACGCGCGGGCGCGTGCTCTCTGCTCATCCATCGCGCGATCGAAACCCGCTTGATCGAAGGCGATGCCCTGGTCTCGCGCCGCATCCTGCATGAAATCGAGCGGCATGCCGAAGGTGTCGTAGAGCCTGAACGCATCCTCGCCGGACAATTCCTGCCTTGAGTTTTTCAGAATTTCTTCGAGGCGCTCCAGACCAATTTCCATCGTGTGGGCAAAGCGCTGTTCTTCCGCGAGTACGGCTTTGGAAACTCTCTCCACCGATTCGTTCAGCTCGGGATACGCATCCTGCATCAGATCCCGGACCGCGAACACCATCTCGTACAGGAACGGCTTGGTCTGCCCGAGCAGGCGCCCGTGCGTAATGGCGCGCCGGATGATTTTGCGCAGCACATATCCGCGGCCCTCATTCGACGGAAGCACTCCATCCGAGATCAAGAACGTCGCCGCCCGCGAATGATCCGCAATCACGCGCA
>DAIDGW010000087.1 GCA_027452245.1 Acidobacteriaceae bacterium | reverse complement strand
GGCACATATCGCGAATTATGCCGGAGGGATTGTAGTGATGAAGCGTGGCACCGCGACCGTATTGCGTGAAGAATTATTGAGCGCGCTGGAAAAAGCACCGCCGACAACCAGACCGCATTGAATAGCAACGACAAAATTTTGAATCGTGAGAAGCTTCGCGCGCAGGTGGAACGCTGGCGCGGCGAGGGGGAACAGATCGTGCTCGCGAACGGCAATTTCGATCTGCTTCACGTGGGACACGTACGCTACTTGCGGGGCGCGAAGCAGTTGGGAGGCAAGCTGATCGTGGCCATCAATTCTGACAATTCAGTGCTGGCGTTGAAGGGCGAAGGGCGGCCCATAATGCCGGAGCAGGAGCGAGCGGAAATCTTAGCGGCGCTGGCCGACGTGGATGCCGTCGTGATCTTCGCGGAACTGGACGTCCGGGCGCTGATTCGCGAGATTCGTCCGGATATTCAAACCAAGGGAACCGACTATACCGCGGATTCCGTTCCGGAGAGAGATGCGGTTCGCGAGGTCGGAGGGCGAGTCGAGATTGTCGGGGACCCCAAGGATCACTCGACGACGGAGATCATCCGCTCGCGATTGGAGCCGGGGCGCCGGTGAGAACAGCGCCTCTGCAAGATCAGTCGATAACAGAAATTCCACCTCGATTTGGACTTCATGGCGGGGCAATTCACGAGATGATCGCATCCCCTTCGCGGCGGAAGATCGAACGTCTGCTGATCGTACGCCTGAGCGCCATGGGAGATGTGATTCATACTCTTCCAGCGGTGCAGCTCCTGCGGGATGCATTTCCAGCGGCCAGCATTGGATGGTTAATTGAAGAGCGCTGGGCGGAACTTCTATGCGCGCCAGATACTTCACGCCGCGGACCGCGTTCGCCGCAACGGCCGGTTGCGGATTGGGTACATACGGTCAACCTCACCGCTTGGCGAAAGTCTCTGTGGTCGCTGCGCACGATTGAGGAAATTGCTACGGTCTGGAACGACGTGCGGGCAATGCACTACGAAGCCGCTGTTGATCTGCAGGGGGCAATTCGGTCGGCGGTGCTGGCGCAGTGCTCGGCGGCGAGCGTCATCTGGGGTTCGGCCGAGCCGCGGGAGTCCCCGGCATCGATTCTCTACACGCGAGAAATAATCCCATACGGACGACACGTAGTCGAGCAGAACGCCTCGCTGGCGGCGGAAGTTGCTGGGAAGGACAACATCGCCGTTCCCCGGCCGGAACTGCCGCGCGAACCACGGATAGAGGAGCAGATTGAGGATCATCTTGCAAGTCGCCAGGTGCGATCATTCGTTATCCTGAATCCAGGAGCTGGGTGGGGGGCAAAGCGCTGGCCGGCGGAGCGCTACGGGCAGGTTGCACGGGTTCTCGGTGAGCAGGGCTTACGATCAGTTATTAACTACGGACCGGGAGAAGAAGCCTTGGCGGCCGAGGCGGAAGCGGCGAGCCACGGTGCGGCATTTGGCATGCAGCTCTCGATCACCGGATTGATTGCGATCACGCGTCACGCCGGGCTTTTCATCGGGGGCGATACGGGTCCGATGCACCTAGCGGCAGCGCTGCAGGTTCCAGTAGTAGCGATTTTTGGACCGACAGATCCGGCTCGAAATGGGCCGTATGGAACGCGCAGCATCGTGCTGCGAAGCGCGGCGAGTCCAACAACACATAAACGGCGGCCGGAGCCCGATCAGGGAATGCTTGAGATCTCGACTGAAGGAGTGATCATGGCAGCGATGCGGCTGCTTTCCGAGGAGACGATTTGAGGAGACCTGGCTTGTGAGTGAATGGTCTCAAGTGGCGCGTCGCGTGCGTGTTCCCTTGGGATTCGCATTCGCGATCTTATACTTCTGGCTGGCGCATCCGACGTGGCGCTCGCTGGGAATTGGCATGTTCCTGCTCATACCGGGGCTGTGGCTGCGGGCGCTCGCTTCAGGACATGTGCGAAAAAATGAAGCGCTGGCGACGACGGGACCGTATGCTTATATCCGTAATCCGCTCTATCTTGGATCCCTGCTACTTGGAATCGGCTTCGCGTTGATGGGACGCAACTGGTGGGTGGGGCTGTTGCTGGTGGCGATGTTCTTCGTGATTTATCTGCCGGTAATTCGCGGGGAGGAGGTATTTCTTACGCAGAAGTTTCCCGAATTCCAAGCTTATGCGCGGCAGGTCCCGCGATTAATTCCGGGGCTTAGGCCTCTTCCGAAAGCGGAGGGTCCCGGCGGTTCTTTTTCATTCGATCTCTACGCAAAACACCGGGAATACAATGCTCTGGTGGGTGTGACGGCGCTGGTTGCCTTGTTGATTATCAAGATGAAGGTGTGGCCAGGTTAGGTGTATGGCAATCGGGGATCTCGATGCGCGCATCCAAGGGAGTATGTCGTTTGTGCGGATGCTTTTTGTTCCGCTGGTCGTAATTTGTTTAGCATCGCTGAGCCAGCCGCAAACAATTTCCAGCCAAGGTAATTCCTCTGCTCGTATCGTGGCGCCCGCGCCAGTCTACAAATTTCCAAATGGAAAAAAGTTGGTCTACAGTGCAAATTGGCATTTTCTGATGGCGGGGACGGCGTCAATCCAATGGCAACCGGACTCGAAAAGCGAGAGGCTCACCGCCCATGCAAATTCATCCGGAGCGATGAATCTGATATTTCCGGTGCGGGATTTGTTCGTGGCCAGCGTCGATCCGAAGACCTTCTGCTCAATGCACGTCTTTAAGCATTCTGAAGAGGGCAAGCACAAGCTGGAACAGCAGGTTCAGATGGATGCGCCGCGGCAAAAAGCAGTGCTGAACCAAACGAACCTGAAGACCGGCGAGACAAAGCATGAGGAGAACGACGCTCCCGCATGTTCGACCGACATTATGAGCGGATTCTTTTATCTGGGCTCGCTGCCCTTGACTCCGGGGGTGATGGAAACTGTGCCGGTCGTCGACGGAGGCAAGACGAGCATAGTATCGGCGCAGGTTGAAGGAACCGAACGAGTAAAAGTTCCGGCCGGGGATTTCAAAACCGTGCGCGTCGCCGTGGAAGCGATCTCGGGAAAGTTCAAAGGAAAAGGCAAGCTGCTGGTATGGTACAGCGACGATGCCGCGCACGTTCCAGTCCAGATGCGGGCTAGGTTGCCCTATGGAACGGTGATGTTCAAGCTGGAGAAAGTCGAGGAATGAGGAACGGTTTCTCCAGTCCTTACAGCAGCGTTTTGCTTTTCGACTGCGCTTTCGAACGAAAGCCGTTTTCCACTTATTCCTTTGCCACTAATTGCCTTGCCTGGGTCAGTTCGGGGCGGGTGGAACTTCCGCCATCGCAAACTTTTAGCAGCTGAGCATAGTAATCTTTGGCTTCAGTGGCTTTTCCCGCCTCGTCTGCGGCACGGGCAGCGCCGTAGAGTGCATTAAAGCGATTCGGATTGAGTTTCAGATCTGTCTGGTACTCCGCCAAGGCCTGCTGGGGCCGCTTGGCGTCGAGCAAAAGATCGGCGAGCATTTCGCGGGCAGGAATCCCTACCGGTTCTTCGCCTAGTTTGTCGTTGTCGTCGGCCAGCTTGCGAAGGCTGATGATGGCCTCCTCGTCTCTCCCCTCTGCGTGGTCGATCCAGGCCGAAGCTTCGGTGTAGTCCTCGGCTACGGCATCGGCAGAATCGGTCTTTTTCTGGGCGACAGGGTTTTTGTGGATGGAGTCGAGTTGGTCCAGATCTTTATGTGCAGAGGAGAGATCGCCGCTCCGGGCGGCTCCGATGGCACGAGCCCAATACGTAATCGCGTGATCTCCGGCGGATGCACCTTGCACTGGAGTGAGGGCCGCCGCGTCGGACCAGTGGTGAAGTTCGAGATCGTAAAGGGCGGGAAATTTCGAAAGAGCGTAGGTGCGGGGATCAAATCCCATGCCGTACATGTCGTGCATAGGGGGCATGGTTCTGACTTCGTCGATGATCTTCTGAGCTTCAGCCTCACGTCCGCACTGCAGATAGGCATAGACAAGGAAGTCCATGGCATGGAACTGGTGACCCTCGCCGCCCATGCCCATGGCTACGCTTTTACGGGTTGCGGCTACGGAGGCGAGATTGGAATTGATGTCGTCCTGCCAGAGGCCGACGCGCGCAAAGATGTGCGATGGCATGTGCACGGCATGAGGAGCAGCGGGAGCAATCTTCGCATAACGGCGGGCAGCAGGAATACCGAACTGCGCCAACTGCGGCTTGTCGTAGCTGTGAATCAGATAGTGCGCGACCCCCGGATGGTCAGGTTCAATAGCGAAGAGCCTTTCCAGAATTGCGGCAGCTTCTTTGCGCTGGGTAAAGTTGGCGTCTTCGTGCGTGTCGGAGGCCAGCAGCGAGAGGGCATAAAATGCAGCCGCCTCATGATCTTCAGGATAGGATTCGTAAACCTTCTTCATCGCATCGGAATACGCCTTCGAGCGTGCATCGTAATCGAGCTTGGGATCGCCGTAGAATGCATGCATGGCGGCAATGTAGGCGCGTTCGCGCGGCGTGGCCCGCTTCTGCAATTTTTCCGCGAGACGAACTTCGCCATCACCACGCGCGATTACCTTGGTGTCCGGGTGATTCCACAGCTGATGCCAGAGGCTCATGGCAATACCCCAGTGAGCCATGGCGCAGTGCGGATCGTCCTTGGCGATGTCGACGAATTCCCTTTCTGCCTCTTCGTACCAGAAGGAATGCAGGAGCGCGACGCCACGGGCAAACGGCTTCTGTACTGAGGCGGCGCA
>DAIDGW010000086.1 GCA_027452245.1 Acidobacteriaceae bacterium | reverse complement strand
GTCGCCGGAAGCTCAATCAGCGTGGTGTACTTCAACTTCGCATGGATCGGCACGATGTCCTGCGAGTGATACTGCACGGTGCGGGCGGAGGCATCTTGTGCCGACGCGACAGCGCAAGGAACCAGGGTGAGGAAAGCAAGTGGAATCAAGATGCGTTTCATGCGGCAACTCCCTTCGGACGAGATTGAACGGTATTGGGTAGCGGCTCCTCGGACAGGCGGCGCAGACCTTCGGCGAAGCCATACTGGTCGAAGTGTTTCCACTTCTTCAGGTTTTCGTGGGCGCTGTTGACCGCGATCCAATATGAGACGGGATCCACGTTCAACCGCACCCTCTTCGAGCTTTGCGCCTTGCGAATGAGCATCTGCCCCGGCGGCACGAGTCCGGCGATCAGATCCAATTCCGTGTCGTTCAGATGAAACGCTTCGGCATAGACCGCGCGGTCCATCTCCGGATTCGCCAGGAAGACCTTCGTCGGGCAGCACTCCGTCACCACCGGCAGCAGTCCCGATTCCTGCAACTCCTTGAGCGACTGCGTGGCCAGCACCATCGCCGCGCGATGCTTGCGCCAGGTCTTCTGCGCCTGCACCACATAATTGCGAATGGTCTCGTTGCGAAAGAAGAGCCAAGCCTCGTCCAGCAGAAACATTTTGAACGTTGCCAGCTTGCCGGGATCGGCGATCTCGTTGCTGGCCCTATGCAGCACGTAGAACAGCAGCGGCTCCAGCGCCTCGGGCGCGTCGCTCCAGCCTTTGAAGTTGAAGGTCTGGAAGGGCGCGAAGGAGAGCGTGTCTTCCGGGTTGTCGAAGAGGAAGCCGTACTGGCCCACGCGCGTCCAGCGGTGCAGCCGGTCCTTCATCTCGCCGATGATGCTGGCCAGATTCGACACGGTACGCTGGGTCGGCTCCAGCATGTACACGCGCTCAATCGCGCTCCAGAGCTTTTGTTCCTCCCTGAAGTCCATACGGTAATGTTGGTTGCGGCCTTCGATGAGCACGCGGAAGAAGCTGAAGAGGAATTGCAGATTCTCCGGTGTTGCGGGGAGCGAGAAGGGATTGATGGTGAAGTCGCGCGACTCGCGTCCAACATTAAGATACGTGCCGCCGAAGATGCGCGTGACCGATTCGTAGCTGCCGCCAATGTCGAAGATGTACGTCTGCGGCTGGTACTTCTGCGCGTTCTGCACAAGAAACACGGACAGGAACGTCTTGCCCGATCCGGTCATGCCTAGAATCAGCGTATGTCCCACCTCGCCGCAGTGGAGATTCAGGTAGTAGGGCGTATCGTTGTCGGTTTCGAGCACGGCCAGATATTCGGCGTCGAGGTACGCATTTCGCGTCTCGCCGGGAAGGATCGTGAAAAGGAAGCTCAGGTCGGCGAAGTTCGTGTTCAGGAGATACAGCTTGCGAAGATTGAAGGCGTAGTTGCCGGGCACGATGGCGAAGTAAGCGTTGAGCTGGTTGTAGGTCTCGGCAAACAGGCTGCCGTCCGCATTGGTGAAAACGCCCGCGAACTCACCGGCAATTTGTTCGAGAGCCAGACGGTCTTTGCCGTAGAGCACGATGGTCAGCGAGAATTCGCCGAGATGCTGTCCGTCGCCCAGCGCGCGCAGGCAATCGCCCAGGTTTTCGATGTCGGCCTGCTTCGACTCGTCCACCAGCACGTCGCGCGGATTGGTCCTCGCCGCATCATTGCCCATCTGCGAGACAAAGCCGGTCTTCGCAATATTGAAATGCCGCCTGCGCTTATTGACCTCCTTGCACGCCTTGTCCGCTTGTAGCTGCGTCCATTCCGTGCAGGCCATGAAGTTTGCCGGAATCTTCAAAAGTGCATCGAGCGCGAGCGGGCGGGTCTCCGCCGGAGCGTCCTTCATCGTCAGCACGCGAACAAAGTGGTCGCCCACGCGCAGATGATCGCGCTCCGATTCAATGTCAGAGTGGCACACCTGAAAATCGAGGAACTGCGTGTGCTGGGGCCTTCCGGCAATCCGCCAGTCGTCGTAATTGAGCAGACGGCGGAAGAACCGAAACTGGCCGTCCTGATCGAGCACCTCCATCGGCGTCAGGTCGCTGAGCTGTTTCATGAATGCCTGCACTTGGCTGGAGAGACGGGCAAGATCGCGCTCGATCTGCGACCGCAGCAGGTGTTTCATCCCGCGCCCGCCGAACTGCGCCCTCAGCTCATTCAAGCCTCCCGCCGGGTCGCGGAACATCTGGGCCAGTGCGGCGCCGACTCCGGTCTTTGAGCGCGAGCCACGAATCAGAATGCAGTAATAGATTTCGATCTCGAAGAGCCTGTCCGCTTTGGCCTGAAAGAACTGCCGCCGCCGTTCCTGGCTGGTCTGTACAATCGGGTCGTCATACTCTGCAAACGGAATCAGTGGGCGATTCGTTTTGAACAGGTACTGATAGACATGGAAGCCGGGGCCGAACAACTTGAGCGCCGCTTCCAGACGCTTGACCGCGTACTCCTGCTGCGCATGGTCGAGGCTCTCGTAGTCCACGCCGGTCACGCGCAGCACCATGCCCAGGTCGCCCGATTTGGTCAGAAAGGCCGTCTCGTTCCAGAAACCGTACAGGTTGATGTGGTCGCAAAGCGCGGCGGCGTCCTTCCACGGTTGGATGACCTTGTCGATGCGCAGCATCAGACCACCTCCACGCGCGGTGTGCTCTGCTTGGCCGCGTCGTACCGCGGCTTGTACCGCTCGGCCTTGGCGAGGATGCGCAGAAACGCCGGATCGCTCGCCGTCACCCAATGACCGAAGGCGTAGCCGCCCAGAAACACGGCCAAACCGGCCAGCAGACTGTTGAACAGGTTGAACGCGCCCACCGCCCCCACGCAGACGAAGTAGAACAGCGTCCGTTCCACTCCCAGATACGTGAGGGGCTTGTGCAGGCTCTTGAAGACCCGATTGCGTCGCGGGTTGTGCGTGTGTGTCTGCATCGAATGCCCCTCACACTTGTAGAAACTTGAATGGCGACAGTTGTGGCCGGGAAAATTCAGATTCCCCAGAGCCAGCTCAGGACGTTGACAGCGAGCACGGCGATGCCGGTCCCGGCGGCCACGCCGGCCAGGGCCTTTTTCGCGCCCGGCTCGCCATGCGCGAACTGATAACCGCCGATCACAATGGCGATCAGGCTCGCCACCCTGGCGACCGTCCCGGTGAAAAGGAGCTGGAGCGCGGTGAACCCTGTATCGAAGGGCGAGCCGCTCTGCGCAAGCGCGGCGAGTGGGAAGAGAAGCGGCAACGCAACTATCAGAATCGTCGGCCACCAGCGGCAGCGATGTTTTTCAGATAGCGCTTCGGAAGGCTTTCTGCCCGGCTTCTGGGTGTGGCTTTCGGGTATTCTTTGCGGAATCATTGGCACCTCCGACGGCCCGAATTTCCGCCGTCATGTGCCAAAAGTTAGCGCCGCTTTTCCAATCCGTCCAAGACTTCTTGTCTATGGCGCCATAGACCGCGGCTATGGCCACTTGCCAGTGGTCTCCTTTTCGAGAGGCCCGCAAGTAAAAGGCTCTGGCTGTGCCGGAGGATCTTTAGCGTGCAAAACGATATGTTAGCCAGAGCGCCACAGACACAGTCACGACAGTCAGCAATGACATGACGATCTGGATTCCGCCGAAATAGCGCCATGAAAGCGCCAGGCAGACAAGTTGCAGGACGAAGAGGCACCAGCCGAGTGTTATCGCTCCGGCCGAGTACTGCGATACTAACCGACCGCAATACCACGCCAGAAATGCCTCCAAAATGAATAGTGCGGAAACGAATAGTCCAAACCCAATGTAGAAATTGCCATATGTGAAAGACGATTTTCCCATAGGGAGCCGAACGTTGTTCATAGACGACCAAACTTCTTGTCCATCTGGAGTCGCGGCCTTGAAGGTCAGAAACCCGACGGTATGTCCTGCCGCGAAAATAAGCAGCAGGACGGATGCGATGCGGAACCATAGGACTGCTTTCATGCCACGCCACCTGCCTTTTTTGCAAACATTCCCAGCAGCGATCCCCAACCACCTTCCGCGTTCACCTGTTCGCGCATTGCTGCACATGCGCCTGCGTGCCTTTGGATTCCACGGTGCTCCAATTCCACCAAAGTCGTTCCATCATCGACCGGAGTGAACCTTACCTCAACTTCGCTACATCTCTCAATATTTGGTTCGTACTGCCACTCTGGGCTCACCTGCCATACCATCACAAAAAGATTCGGCGGCGCCCAGGTTCGCACAGACGCCCAAGGGCATACCGTTCCGTCTTCCTGTTCCGTGTAGATCCTCCCGCCGGGTTTGCCCTCTACGACCACGCGTTTCATCGGTGAGTTGCCAATGTGATGGGTTCGCGGCCACCAGGTATCCATCTCCTGTGTGAATATGCGAAATGCCTTTTCAGCGCTGGCCTTTACCCGAATACTCTTGCAAACTGGTTCAATTTCGTTCGGCATATCTGTACCGAACGCACTGATATCCGTCATCTTCTCCGGCATCATTCCTCCTCCACCTTTGTTTTGAAGGCTTCCAGAGCTTCGCTCCAGAAGCGATCCAGATACGACCGAAGGGCAGCAAATCCTCGCGGGTCGAGTTTGTAGTAGCGTCTCGTTCCCACTGCTTCGTCCTGCACCAGTCTGGCTTGTTTGAGCACGCGCAGATGCTGGGATACCGCAGACCGTGAGACTGGGAGATGTTTTGCAAGTTCACCCACAGGAAGCGCACCGTTACGCAGCTTTTCAAGAAGCGCACGACGCGTAACGTCGCCTAATGCGTCGAGTTGTCGCTGTTGGTAAGTATGCACTAACGGTAAGATAAAACTAACCGAATAGCTTGTCAACCCATTTTGATCATGACTTTTTTGCGTCAACGAAATTGCCCATTCAAATAAGCTGCCTGTTCCGGATAGTGGCGTTCAAGTTTCATCGTTATGACGATGGAGTACGAGGCCTCGTACTCATGCGAGCAACGTCATCTGAAGATCATTCCCATGTTTCCTGTGAGGAGTATGCTTGGCAGACTTACTGCCGTTCGCTTTCCTGAAGTGACGAATCAACACCGGCAGCGCGGGGTGTTCGGCACTGACGGGATGTACGAAAGCCGTTTCCGCAGTCCAATTGACATTTGCAATGGGTCGCATTGCGAGGCTTGGATCGAGCGGCGTCTTCTGATCGATCAGCGCCACTCCGCTCCCGCTCTGCACCATCCACTGAATGTCTGCCGGTGTCGTCGCCAGGCAGGAGACCTCTGGCGTTATTCCGATCTCTCCCAGCATTTCCATCAGACGAGCGTGTGCCTCCGGGTGCGCATCAGGACTGCGGAATATCTTGAGCCTCTTCGCAAGCTCTGAAGGCTGAACTTCAGTTTGCTGCGCCAGCGGGTCATCGGCCCGTATGCAGACGACCAATGGAGCCGACGCAACCGGCTCCACTGTCCACTGCTCGCCACTGATGGGAAGAGGAAGCACTGCTGCATCGAGACTCTTCTCCTCCATGCGGCGGAGAATCTGCGCCGGATCGCCGCCGGAGTATTGCATCGGACAGCCGGGAAATAGGCTGGCATAGGCGTCGCTCAAAGACCGCAGAACATCCTGCTGGACAAAGCAGGAGAAGCCGATTCTCAAGGGCGGAATCTCTCCGCAATGGACTGCGCGAGCGGCCTGGATGATCTCGTTCCGAGCCTTCACTGCTTCGATTGCGTAGGCAACGATCATCTGCCCGGCGGCTGTGATGCGTACTCCATCGTGATGGCGCACGAAGATCTGAATGCCGATGCCGTCTTCGAGGTCCTTGATCTGCTTGCTGAGCGACGGCTGCGCCAGAAAGAGACGCTCGGCGGCGCGCGTGAAATTACCGGTCTCAGCGATGGCCGCGATGTACTTCAGGTGGCGAAACTCGACAAGATCGAACATGCCTCAGCACTCCAAAACCGAAGGCAGCACGCCAAGAACTTCAGAAAATGCAGGTCGAACTTCTTGCTTCCACCTCTTCTGCTCCAGATTCGACGAGCTTTCTGTCGCCGTCAATCGGGCACTTTTTTGTTCCCTGATTTGAAGCGCGCAGGTGCGGCCATAGACAGGGGCTATCGCACCCCCTCAAAACGCCGGATTTTCAGGCCTGTCCATAGACCGAAGGCATGGCTCCATAGACAGGAAGTATTGGACGATATGGTTTATCCTCACCAGACTTGTGGATAGGTGTGCATTTCAAGTCCGGCAGAAATAACTGGCGGGGCTGTGGGTTTGCAAATTACAGAGCGTCTCGCCATCGTGCTCTTTGTAATGCGCATGTAGACAGGAGGACAAATGTCACAGTCACAGGAGCTTCGAGATATCAGGCTTGTGGGTAGCCCCATCGCGCAGCGTGAGCGCCATAGATATACGGCTTCGTCCGGAGAATTGCAGCGGGCAATCCCAGGTCAGCGCGGAATTCAACCAGACCCACTCCTTACCGTCGAAGATGTCGCTGAACGATTGAATGTGACCAAGGACTGGGTATGGGATCATTCCTCAAGAAAGACTCCCTATCTCCCTGTCATCCGCGTTGGCGATGGAACCCTCCGCTATCGTTCGAGCCAGATCGAAGCATTCGTTGATGAACGCGAACGCCTCTCCGCTTTGCGCCGAAAACGCCGGTAAAATAGCGGCAGGCCCAATTGTTCCCGCCACAGAACTGAGGAATCAATGGGTACATCGCACCAAAAGGGATACATTACCCTGCGGGGCAAGCAGTGGTACGGCTATTTTCGCAAAACTGTGAAAGACCCTGCCACGAATGAAGAGAAGACGGTTCGCGTAACGGCGATTCTCGGGCTCCGCTCGAAGATGTCGAAATCCGAGGCCCGGGACGCGCTGGAACGCGAAATTGCAAAACAAAATGGACAGTCCGGTTCGGGCAACAGAATCATGAACGATGGTTCTGTGACGTTTGGATGGTTCGTCAAGAACCGGTTTCTCCCTTTGAAGGAGGCCGCTTGGAAAGAGGAGACGGCCAAGACGAAAAAGCTCCTTATCGAGCGGGACCTCGTGGATGACCTGGGCGAGATTCCGCTGGAAAACTTCGACAAGTTCAGTTTGCAGGTTCACATGAACAAACTGGCTCAAACCCGATCCAAGGACAGAGTGCTTCAAATGCGCGCATACTTGCGAGACATCTTTGCCGAGGCGGTCGATCAGGACTTCCTCGCAAAGGACCCTGCGCGCAAGGTGAAAGTGCCCTCGCAACTGCGTGACACGGACACCACAACTCTTAGCTGGGATCAGCTTCGCAAGGCGCTTGCAGAACTCGATCTGAAGGATCGCATCCTGCTGGAGCTCGAAATGACCAACGCGCTCCGGCCGAGCGAATTGTTCGCTCTCAAGTGGAGATGCTTTGATCAGTCCGTCTCCACGATGAAGGTGACTGAGACTGCCTACAAGGGAAAAATCCGCCCCTGGGGCAAGACAAGGAAGAGCCTTTCTTCAGTCCACATTCCGCAGGGTCTTGCATCCGACCTGCAAAAGTGGAGGGCGCTCTGTCCCGATTCGTCTCCCGACGCCTTCATCTTTCCTAATCGGGACGGAGGCTTTCTGGACACGGACAACTACCGCAAGCGGGTATTGCATAAGCTGGCTACCAAACTGGAACTGCCAAAACTGACGTTCCAGGTCATCCGGCGAACCATCGCTACGCTGGCGCAGAAAAAGGGCACGGTCAAGGACGTACAGGGATTGCTTCGGCACTCCAGGACGGCGACCACGACCGACGTGTATATGCAAGAAATTCCGGAAAGCGTGCAGGCAACGGTCAACTCCATCAACCAAGAGTTGAGAAAGCCGCAGCCTGTTCGGAGCCAGAAACCGACTCAGAATCGAATCATTCCAAGGAACCGCAATATATGGAAGCGGTCAGTTGATCAGGATGGCGTCAGCCGAAATTTGACACCAAATGACACCAAACCGGAAAGGATGGAGATTGCAAGTTGTTGAATCAATTGGTGGACCTGGTCGGGATCGAACCGACGACCTCTTCCATGCCATGGAAGCGCGCTCCCAACTGCGCCACAGGCCCACTTCCGGGACGTCATCCCAATTGTGCCACAGTTCCGCGCCAGTCAAAGGCGCGGGCCGCTCGCGCGGCTCCCGTCCGCGCCCTACCGCAACCCGGAGCGGGCGCTCGCCTGCGCCAGGTCGGCCACCACCGCGGCAATCTTATCGAGGATCTGGTTCCAACCCTCAAGCTGGCCGCTGTTCTTAGCGCTCTCCATGGGTTCATTTCCCATGAAGGTGAGCTTCGTCCGGCCGTCTCCGAGATCCTCAAACAGGGTCAGGTCGCAGGCGCCGTCGATGGCTTCATGTTCTATTCCCAGTTGCGCAGGGTCAACTTTGTTTCCCTCGGGGTCGGAAAAGTACATGGAGGAGACGATCTTCTCGAGCGGGACAATCTCGTGGTATTCCACGACATTCCAGAACTCCTGCCCGTCCGGCGATCTCATGCAGAAGAGTGATTTCCCTCCCACGCGAAAATCCATCCTGCAAACCGGGGCCGTGAATCCTTGGGGCCCCCACCACTGCCGCACATATTTCGGATCTGTCCATGC
>DAIDGW010000085.1 GCA_027452245.1 Acidobacteriaceae bacterium | reverse complement strand
ATTCATCAAGTGGTCTCTCCTATTGTTTTGAAAGGTCAAGCCGCAAATGCATATCTCGTTCGCGCTCTTGTTCGGGCCGCTGAAATGAGGAGAGGCTGCCTACGGAGCATCGAAAGGCAGTCCCAACACAGTGGACAATGCTGACCGGGCATTTTCGAGTGAAGCCCGCAACCGAATCTCCTCGGCCTGTTTTGCCAAGAGATTCGATTGAGCCGTCACATAAAGCCCGGCATCGAGGTTGTTTTGGCGAAGGTTTTGTTCCGCTGAAATTGCGGCACTCATGAGCAGTGGCAACTGGGCATCGAGATCCTTGAGTTGGGCGGTCATGATCTCCGCTGTCTTCCAGATCTGGTTTGCCTGACTGGCCGCGGCGTCAAGCTGGGCCTGATATTGCTGGCGGAGCAAGTCACGAGTAGCTTGCTGAATCGCGATCTGGCCCCGGTTGCTATTGAAGAGAGGCAGCGTGAGTGCCACCTCCGGACCGACCGCATTCACGCCTTCCACGGGATCGCGCTCAAGATCAACACCGGCGCTCAGCGATGGGAACTGCGCCAGCACCGCGCGGCGCAGGTTTTCTTCCTGGCTTTGATATCCGGCCTGAAGCGCCAGTAAGTCGACGCGTCTGCGAGGCAGCGCCGAGATTGCATTCTCGAACATTGACTGCGACAAGGGTTGGAGCTGCGACTGGCCGATCAGATGCAGTTTGACGTTGGGTTCGAGGCCAAGCAGCGCGTTCAGTTCGTGCCGCGTCACGTTGATATCGATCTGAAGCTGCCGCAGAGTCGCATCGGCGTCGCTCACCAGGGTCAGATCCGAGGCGACGGTGGTGGATGTCTCGTCGCCCCGTTCCATGGCCGACTGGGCCCGGTGAAAATTCTCGTCGAAGAGTGTCCGATTTGTTTGGAGAACTTCGAGCAGGCGATCGTCGCTCTGCGCCTGGATAAACAGTTCGCGGGCCTTTTCCGCGACCTGAGTTTCCTGCCACAGAATGTTGAGATGGACCTGGGCTCCAGATGCTCTGGCTGCCGCCTTGGCCGCGCCTCGGGTAAGGATCGCCTGGATGTCCTGGTTCAAACTGAGCAGGCCACCGTAATTCAGAGCCGATGTGGCAAAGCTGGCGCCAATTTGCGGGTCCGGGAGCAGTCCAGCTTCGAGCAGTTGTGCACCGGCAACATTCTCCTGAAGCCGCGCCGCTTTCAAGTCGGGGTTGTTGAGGACGGCTAGTGTCATCACATCCGTCACATCGAGCCCCTGCGGTGAAATGAGGTGCGGCGCTAGACCCGGCACTTCAAGCTGCGTGGCCGGGACGGTCAGTTGTGCCTCGCTCGTCAAATCCGGCGCGAGCGGCAGAGAGCGCGGCTTGTATGTTGCACAGCCACTTAGCGCAAGGCTTATCAGGATGGCGGCTGAACTCTTCAACCTGGTTGGAAGCTGCAACTTCATGCTTGTCCCTCCTTTGCCATTTGGCGGCGGCGCAAGTGCAGGTACAGCGCGGGAAGAAGATTGGTGCTGAGCAGTGCGCTCCAGAGAATTCCCCCCAGAACCACGGCTGCCAGGCCCTGCTCCGGAGCTGCTCCCTGGCCCCATCCGAGGGCCGTGGGCAACATGCCGAGGATTGCGGTCAACGTAGTGAGCGCGATGGGGCGGAAGCGAACGTGAACGGCTTCCTTCACGGCGTCCTCCGGCGTCATGCCTTCGGCTTCGTTGCGACGCGTGCGATAGAGCAGCACGATGCCGTGATTCAAGCCGATTCCGACGAGCGTGAGAAAAGCAACCAGGCCGATTGCGTTCAATCCTACCCCGCTCACCAGCAAGGCCAGGGCGCCACCGGTAAAGGCGAGCGGGATTTGCAGCAGGAGCAGACCGGGTACAAGGAGACCGTCGAATTGCAAGATCATGATGGCGAGCATCAGGAGAAAAGCCGCGATGGAGGCAGCGCCCAGCCCCAGCACCGCGTTTTCGAGTTGAGGATAGAGGCCACCGAATTCGTAGCGGTAGCCGGTGGGCATGTGCAACCCGGCGAGCGCCTTACGCGCAGACGCAATGGTGCTGCCGAGCGGTCCCGTGGGGGTGGCGAGAATCTCCAGCGAGCGCGCGCCATCGATATGGCGAATCTGGCTGGGCGTGGGAACCATGCGGATGTCGGCGAGCTGTCCCAGAGGCGTCCATCCGTCGGTGCGGATCAGCAATCGCGACAAGTCATCCATCGACTGGCCCGGTGCGCCGGCCATGCGCACGTAAAGAGCCAGCGGCACGTTGCCTTCCGGCACCTCGGCAATAATCTCTCCATTCAGTAGGGGCTGAATCTGACTGTAGAGGTCTGCCGGGGTCATTTGACGGGCAGCGAGTGCTCCGATTCTGGGAGTGATCTGCAGTTCGGTGATGAGATAGCCGTCGTTGTTGAAGATTCCGGTAAGTGCAGGAATCGGACGGAGCCGCTCTACAATTTCCTGGCTTAGGCTACGCAAGCCGTTTATGTCGCTTCCGAAGACGTCGATCACAAACGGCTGTGGCAAGCCTGACAGGCTTTCGCCGACACGCTCGATGGTTGGAGTATCGATCGAGGTCTGCACGGCCTGGGTTCTGGTTTCGTTGAGAATTCGCTTGCTAATCTCGTCGAGACTGTTCATGTTGATATTGGGCTTGATGGTGATCTGGATTTCGCCTGCGTAAGCCGGCTCCGTGTAGGTGCCGTTGGACGACGAACCAATGCGGGCGAACACATGCGCTACAGCCGGGTCTTTTTCTATACGCTGCGTCATGCTCATGACCACGCCTTCGGTATCGAGCATGGAAGAGCCCGGCGGCAGAGTGAAACTTTCCAGAAGCACGCCTTCGTTGGGCAGAGGCAGAAAATTGATGGGCACCAGAACCAATCCCGCCAGACTGGCCGCCAAAAGCAACACGCACATGCCGAGGCTGAGCTTCGGATGTTTTGCGACGACCGTGAAAAGCCGCTCGTTCTGCGTGCGCAGAGAGTTGAGCGCGCGGCCCGCCGAGGTTGGCGTGGTGCGGACCTTGGCCTTGAGAAATCCGAGGCTGAGAGGGATCAGGCTGACCGAAATCAGCAGGGAGGCTAGCAGGGAGACAGCCATTGCCAGAGCGAACGGAATGAAGAAGAGCCCGGCGAGTCCGCCCACAAATAAAAGGGGGATGAACACGGAGACTGTCGTCAAGGTTCCGGTAACATCTGGACCGACGATGTCGCGAAGACCCTTCGTGATTCCGTTCCAGCGCTCGTCTCCCTGCTCCCAGCGGTGATAGATGCTTTCGAGAACGATGATGCCGTCGTCGCTCAGCAGGCCGACGGCGATCGTCAGCGCGCCCAGGGTCATCAGATTGAGGCTTTGTCCAGTGGCATAAAGGCAAGCGATGCCGAGCAAGACGGAGAGCGGAATGCTGAGCGCCAGAATCCAGATGCCGCGCCCTCCGCCCAGAACCCACAGCAGAACGAGGATAGCCAGCACTCCGCCGATGATCAGGTTCCTACCCAGATCGGCGCCAACAATGTGAACCAGATGCCCTTGGTCGTAGATGCTGACCCATTTGACTCCGTTGGGCAATTGCTTCAACGTGTCAGCTAATGTCCGTTGCACGCTCACACTCACCGGAATCGTGGAAGCTCCCGACTGCTTGAAAACCACCAGGGCCACGCTTGGCCGCCGATCCAATAGCGCGGCATTGAGCGTTGGCACAGCTCCGCGTACGATGCGCGCCAATTCATGCAGCGGAATCGGTCCATTGGCGCGCGGAACCGGAATCTGTTCGAGATCCTGAATGTGCGCGGGCAAGCTGCGCACCTCGATGAAAAGATCCTGATGCCCCTGCGTGACATACCCTCCGGGCTGCAACACCACCGTCTGCTGCAGCGCAGCGACCAGCGAGGAAATGGGGACGCCATACCGGTACATGGCGGCAAGGTCCGGTTGCACCCATAATGCTTCTTGGCCTGCGCCATATACTTCAACGCGGTACACACCGGGCATGGCGCGCAGTGCGGGCACTACGTTGGCAAGGACGGCACGCTGCACATCGGCTGGATCATCCGCAGCGGGGATTTCCAGGCTGTAGTCTGCGACTTCGTTGATCGCCTGACCCATGATTTCGGCAACGGGTTGGACCGACGTTGGAATCTCTGGCCGGGCGCGATCGATGGCTCCATTGACGGCCATCAGGTCTTGTTCGGGATCAGTGCCTTCGCGGAACCGGATGTCCGTCTCGACCGTGCCGCTGCCCATGCTCGATCGAACATCTACTAGATTTGGCAAAGCCTGAATTTCACCTTCGAGCGCCCAGGTGATCTCGGATTCCAGTTCTGCCGCAGTGGCTCCCGGTTCATGGGAGATCACGCTGATTTGGGGAAAGTTGAAGCGCGGCAGCACCTCGACCGGAATCTTCAAGTAGGCGTAGAGTCCATAGAAGATCAGAAAGCCGTAGACAAGCGCCCACAGGAGCGGCTGCATCAGCAAACGACGAAAAGAAGTAT
>DAIDGW010000084.1 GCA_027452245.1 Acidobacteriaceae bacterium | reverse complement strand
ACATCAGCGACGTGCAAGTCGTCATTCACACGGAGTGGCCGGGGGAACCGCCTAATGTGATTGAGGATCAGGTTACGTATCCCCTTGTCACGACGTTGCTGGCAGCTCCCCATGTAAAGGGTGTCCGTGCACAAACGATGTTCGGAGACTCTTACGTGTTCGTGGTCTTCGAGGATGGGACGGACCTTTACTGGGCACGCTCTCGCGTGACCGAGTATCTCCAGCAAATCGGCGGCCGGTTGCCGCCTGATGTGCATCCTGCCATCGGGCCGGATGCGACCGGTGCCGGATGGGTCTACGAATACGCGGTCATCGACCGCACGCACCAGAAGAGCCTTGCCGATTTGCGTGCATTGCAGGACTGGTACCTCCGCTATCAGTTGGAGACGGTGCCTGGCGTTGCCGAAGTCGCCACGATCGGAGGCTATGTCCGCCAGTATCAAGTCAAACTCGATCCCAACAAGCTGTTCTCGTATGGCATCCCAGTTTCAACCGTGATTGATCGTGTCCGGGATAGCACGAATGAAGTCGGGGGCGACGTACTCGAGATGAGTGGCGCGGAATACATGGTGCGTGGACTCGGTTATTTGCGCTCACTCGAGGATTTAGAGAACGTTCCGGTCGCCACGAAAAACGGTACCCCGGTGTTGGTGCGTGATTTGGGAACCGTTGCCTTCGGGCCCGATATCCGTCGCGGTGCGGCTGAATGGCAAGGGGAAGGAGAAACCGTTGGCGGCATCGTGGTCATGCGTTATGGCCTGAACGCCCTGGACGTGATCAACGGAGTGAAGGCGAAGCTACGGCAGATTGCACCATCGTTGCCACCCGGCGTGGAAGTTGCCGCCGGATACGATCGTTCCTGGCTGATTGACGAGTCGATCAAGACGCTCAAGCGCGATCTGATCGAGGAAGCGATCATCGTGAGCTTCGTGAGCCTCGCCTTTCTGTTTCATTTCCGTTCGGCCCTGGTCCCAATCATCACTCTGCCCATCGCAGTCCTGGGCGCATTCATTCCCATGTATTTTCTGCATGTCAGCTCAAACGTGATGTCACTCGGCGGACTGGCGTTGGCGATCGGTGTCCTCATTGACGCAGCGATTGTGATGGTCGAAAACGGATACAAACACCTGGCGGAACGCAGCGGTCTCGCGCCGGGTGAGGAGATCAGCGACGCAAAACGCAGGGCGATTTTGTTGGGTGCAGCCAAGCAAGTAGGGCCTGCGTTGTTCTACTCCCTGATCATCATTCTGGTCTCATTCCTCCCGGTCTTCTTACTCGAAGCGCAGGAAGGGCGCATGTTTCGCCCGCTGGCGTGGACGAAGACTTCTGCTTTGGTTTTTTCCTCGCTGCTCTCGATCACGTTGGTGCCTGTGCTGATGCCCCTATTCATCCGCGGCCGTTTGCGCCCTGAGTCGGAAAACCCTGCTGCGCGTGTGACCCACGCTCTTTATCTTCCTGTGCTGCGCTGGTGTTTGCATCACTGGAAACTGGTCATTGCGATCAATCTCGTCTTCCTGGCGCTAACGATACCGTTGTACTTCAAGCTGGGTAGCCAGTTCATGCCCCCACTATATGAAGGATCGTCGCTGTATATGCCAAGTGCGCTGCCGGGCATCTCAATCACCCAGGCGACCGGGCTCATGCAGGAACAGGACCGGATCATTCGCTCCATCCCCGAAGTGTCTACCGTTTTCGGCGCGGTCGGACGCTCGGACAGCGCCACGGATAACGCGCCTCTCGACATGTATGACACAAGCATCATGCTCAAGCCCAAGGAGCAGTGGCGTCCTGGCATGACCTACGAAAAGCTCATTCAGGAAATGGACGAAAAACTGCAATTTCCGGGATTGACGAACACATGGACCATGCCTGTGGCCAATCGCTTGGACATGGAACTTACCGGTATCAAGACTCCACTCGGGCTTAAGATTCAGGGGCCAGACCTAAACCGTATCGAAGAGATCGGTTCCCAAATCCAGCAGATCCTTTCGGCCATGCCGAGTGCGAATTCCGTGTTTGCGGAGAAGGTCTCGCAAGGGTTCTACCTGAACATCGAGGTAAATCGGCCCGAAGCGGCACGGTATGGACTCACGGTTGGCGACGTACAGCGAGTCATCACGTCCGCCATTGGGGGCGCTGACGTTGCGCAAAACGTGGAAGGCCGCGAGCGCTTTCCCATCAATGTGCGCTACGAGCGGGTGTTTCGGGACGATCCCGTTGCGGTGGGCCGAGTCCTGATCGGCACACCCTCCGGGACTCAGATTCCCATCAATGAAGTAGCTCGCGTATTCTTCTCGCGCGGACCCGCCATGATCCGCGACGAAGACGGCGCGCTGACCGGCTATGTATTTCTCGATCTTAGAACCAAGAACTATGGCGGATTTGTGAATGACGCTGACAAACTGCTCAAGGAAAAACTCGTCATGCCTGCTGGTTACACCTACCGCTGGGCAGGCGAGTATGAATTTGAACTCCGCGCCAAAGAAAGGCTCAAGATCATCCTTCCAATCGTGTTCTTCATCATCTTTCTTCTTTTGTACATGGTCTTCCACTCCGCGGCGGAAGCAGCGGTTCTGATCTTTCCCACGCTCTACGCCATGTCCGGAGGCCTCCTGCTCCAATGGATACTCGGGTACAACTTCAGCGTGGCAGTCTGGGTTGGGTACATCGCCTTGTTTGGCATCGCCGTGGAAACTGGCGTAGTCATGGTGGTTTATCTGCACGAGGCTCTCCAGCATCGGCTTGCAAACGGTACGCCGCTAACTGAGTCTGATATCGAGCAAGCTACAATCGACGGCGCCGTACAACGCCTTCGTCCGAAATTGATGACCGTGACTGCGGTGATTCTCAGCCTTGCGCCCATCCTCTGGGAGACAGGAATCGGATCAGACGTGATGAAGCCGATCGCGGCTCCTATCGTCGGAGGCATGATTACTTCCACGATTCACGTCCTGATTCTGGTTCCGGTTTTCTTCTTGCTGCTGAAGAGGCGGGCATTGCGACAGGGAGCGCTACAGGTCACTGCCACAGTGGCTCAAAAACCATAAATCGTGCGTGGCCAAAGGCGACTCAATGAGAGGGTCGGGGATTAGCCGCGCCTGGGTGATGGAATCATCGGCATCGCGATGGCCCCCTCTGTTTGTCCTATTCGACTCTGCAGTAACAGTACAGAAACTGCTGCGTCGTTCCGAATGGGGTTTGGTGCGTTTCATTCGAGCTTCCCAGCAATCGGAAATGGACGCCGAACTCACTATGCAAAGACTCCGCATCGTACCGAACTACGTCGAGTCCGCTGCATTTTCTCGGGCCTTCCACGCCAAAGGTGCTAATGATGACATAGCCCCCGCGCCGGGTGGCACGCGCGACTTGGCGCACGTAGGCGGCACGGTCATGCAGTGAGGTGAGAAAGTGAAAGACAGCGCGATCATGCCAGACATCGAATGCAGACGCTTCGAGTTCGACGTGTGTAATGTCGGCGACGCGCCATTTGATCTGTTTTGACAGTTCGCCAAGCCGGCTTTTGTTGCCATCGATGGCGGTCTGCGAGATGTCAAGGACCGTGACATCCTTGTATCCATGAGCCAAGAGATCATCGACTAGTGTTGATTCGCCTCCACCAACGTCGATGATTGCGGAAGAGCGGCCAGGTGAAACTTGCTCTATAAGACCCAGTGAGGTTTCCAGGTGAGCCCGATACCAACTCACTGCGTTCGGAGCCTTCTCTGAATAGATCTTGTTCCAATGAGCTCGTGAACTCATAACCGCCTCATCTTGGGGAGCACATTGTCATAATAGTTCTTCCCGGCAATCTTGGCACCGACCTCAGTTTCGAGGGCTGCGCCGGAACCGAGCATAGATTGGGCCGAGCAATCCCAAGTGCTTGATGACAATCAAGATGAGCGCACAAGCGAGAACCGTACTCGATAGACGAGCATGAGACAGAAGGTAGCGAAGACCCCACATGTGCAGGACGAGCACTACGCAAAACCCCACGAAGAGCATCCAATGCCGCGTTTTCAGATTGCGTCGTTTCAATTCGATTCGCATGTTCAAGCTGGAGTCAAGAACAACAAGGAACTGTCGCAAGGACAAATTGAAGGTCCCGTATTCCCACAGGACCACTCTCGATTGTCTTTAGGCCAGCTTGGGCCAACAACGCAACGATATCCTGCGCGCGAACGTGGCCGTGGGGACGGTGAAAGTGAGACAGAATGCTTCTCTTCTGATCACTGAACCCCTCGAAGTCAACGATGAGCACGCGTCCGTCCGGTTTCAGAACCCGTCGAATTTCGGTCGCGAACTGCAGCCGTGCCTTTTGTGGCAAATGATGGAGCATGACGGTGCTGAGTACCGCGTTGAATTGTGCATCGGGAAACGGGAGCGCTTCCGCCACACCACGCTTAAACAAGACTTCAACGCCAGACCTCCTGGATTTCTTCTCCGCACGTGCAAGCATCTCCATTGAGGCATCAAGTCCGTACACGGTACCGGCAGCCCCGACTCGCTTCTTCGCAGCAATGGCAAGTGTTCCTGTACCGCAACCTGCATCGATCACGGATTCGCCGCTAGCTATGCGGCCCAGATTCAGCACTTTCTGCCGAAATAAGTGCTCCTTTCCCAAAAACGCAAGCCAAACGGTGAGGTCGTACAAACGCGGAGAGTGCAAGACAATGCCACTAGTGCGTGGCAACTGGTCTCGCGTCGCTTGAAGTCTGGGTTTTTCGGTCTTTGAAACTGCATCCGTCATGTGTCCTCCCGAACAACGATGCGATAATGGACAGTTGTTCATCTAAATGTAGAACCGGTAAGGAATTCTTGCAGAACAATCGCTGAGCACTTGTTCTCTTTTGGACAAGAACGCATTTTTGTCCGGTATCTCCGAGAGAGGTCATGCCCCGTGCGGAAAATAGGAACCGAAGATAGGCGGATTCAAAAGACGCTAAGCCTCTTGCGGGAGGCTTTGGTTTCTTTGATCGCTGAGAAGCGCTATGACTCGATTGTCGTGAAGGAGATTCTCGATCGAGCGAATGTCGGCAGATCGACTTTCTACACGCATTTTCGAGACAAAGATGATCTGCTCATCAGCGGCATACAAGACCTGCTCGGACCGATGCCTTCACCAACGCGAACCCCCGGAAAGAGTCAGGATTGGATTCTTTGGTTCAGTCTTCCAGTTTTTGAACATCATTATCGGCACGCGCATGCCTGGGGCGACAGGATCGGTCCTAGGGGGAGAGCCATTTTGCACGAGCATCTACGAAGAGTGCTGACCGAACTCATCGCAGAAGTGATGAAGAAGGACTTTCGGATGGGACGACAATCGGCCCGGCGGATTCCCCCAGAAGTGGTTTCGGCATATTTGGCTTCCACATTCGTGCTCGTGCTTAATTGGTGGTTGGACAATGGAATGCGACTGCAGCCAGGGGAGATTGATGACGTCTTTCGTAGGTTGACATTGCCGACGTTAGTCGCGGTACGCTCTTAAATTCGTGCGCCCGAGGCAGGTATGCGACGTTCGATCTTGTTGGTAGTATGTGGATACCGAACAAAGATGCACCACGACGGAGAAGTCAACGTCCATTAGGCGTCCACTAGAATATGCGATTCATCATTCGTCCCGAATTTCAGAGGTTTGATGTGCCATTCGCGCCTCCTAATTTGTTGATTTTGTTAGAGACACTAGGTTCGAATCCCACTCTCTCCGCCAGTTTTTTTGTTTTCAATAGCTTGCATCATGGTGATACCTCAACTGATACCGAAAATCCGGTAGAATGAGAGGATCACAATGGCGAATCGCGAATGCAATGTCACCAAACGAGTCCAGACCGACAAGGGACTCCGTTACTGCTCCGTAGTTCTGTCGGCCAATGGCCGAATCAAGCCAGATTGGGTCACCGTCAACGGCAAGCAAGAAAAGCATCTCGAAGGCGCTTATTACCTCGAATGGCGCGAAGGATCGAAGCGCATTCGGCTGTCGGTCGGCAAGGATGCACAGGACGCGAACGCGCGACGGCTGCGCAAGGAAGCCGAGCTAAACGCCTTGAGCAACGGGGTTGGCGTCATCCCCGAAAACGGTGACTCAGGACACCATGCACTCGGATCAGCGATTACCGCATTCCTAGAAGAAACCAAGCTAACGAAGAAACCGAAAACTCTCGCAGCGTACAGTACCTCACTGGCATACTTCGGAGAGTCCTGCTCCAAGCGCTACGTTGAAGAAATCGACCGTCACGATCTGCTGAAATTCGCTGCTTTCCTGCGCGACGAAAAGGATCAGGCTCCGCGTAGCTGTTGGAATAAGTTCGCAAACGTGATGTCGTTTCTCAAAGCTAACGGCGTTCGCGGTCTCCTGAAGAAAACCGACTGGCCCCGCTACACAGAAGAGGAGCCAGAAATCTACGAGCAAGCGGACCTAGACAAGCTGTTCCGTGCATGTGATCCCGAAGAACGGCTCTGGTATGAGTTCTTCTTGATGTCGGGCGAACGTGAGCAGGAAGTGATGTACACGTATTGGAGTGACATAAATTTTTCTGCTTCGACTGTGCGGGTGACTCACAAGCCAGATCGAAATTGGACTCCGAAGGCGTACAAAGAACGCGAGATTCCCATTCCCACAAAACTTGCGAAGAAACTGAAGGCGTGGAAGGCGAAGTCTGATAAGACTTGCAATTTAGTATTTCCGACTGCTGGATGTAACCCGAAATTGAATTTCTTAGACGATCTGAAGGCAGTGGCAGAACGAGCGAAGCTCGACCCTGAGAGGTGCTGGCTTCACAAGTTCCGCGCCACCTTTGCAACTCGTTGCCTTTGGGCTGGAGTTGATCTACGCACAGTACAGAACTGGCTCGGGCATTCCGATATGGAGAGCACGATGCGGTATCTGAAGCCCGCCCGCAATGCCGCTACGCGCGATAAGGTGAATGAGATTTTCGCGTGATGGGGGCGGTTCGCTTTGTGATTGCGATCACAACAGAAAAAAGATTTTCTCCGACCCGTCCAAGTTGGAATAGATTTTAAGTGTAGTGTCCGCGACCAAGGTGTCACGGAGAGGGCGTCTTTGATAATTGGAAATCAAAACCCGAGGGTGCGGTTAATTACCGCTTCTGCGGTGCAGCAAAGTCCTTGGCACTGCCCCGCATGTTGTAGCGGAGATTTGGAACTGAGAGGCAATGTGCAGAGAGGGCTTCGTGAGTTTGTACGTGACGGAGAACTCATTGGTGAAGCTGAATTTGGAAAGGAGGAGATAATCGAAGTAGAAGCAATTTGGTGCCCCGGGTGTAACACAATGTGGGTCATCGAACCCGAGCGCGTTACGCGGTTGCGAATAGAGAACCTTGAATTGAGGTACAGGCTATCGGAAGTTTGTGGGCTGTCAGCAGGTTCATTTTGTTAAGGGAGCAAGGATGACAGAGAAGGAAATGCAAGACGCGGAAGATTTTGCCGCCATGTGTGAGAATGCCGCATTCCGAGCGGAGTGCGACGAAGCGAGGGAACGGTACGCGGATTACCTAATTGACCAAGGTCGCGAGGACGAACCTGTGGAGGGAATGCCCGCGTGGTGGTTTAAGGAGCTATACGGGGCAGCGAATGAAGAGGAATCATCGTCGTCTGCACCATCCAGAAGAGACACTGAGGAGCTACGTTGAATGTTTTCAATCATATCGTTTGTTAAGTCTTCGTGCGTTACTGCCGTAAAATCTGCCCTTAACAACAATGTCCCCGAAAATCCGGGAGCTGCAAAAGTCTCGGTTCAGCCCTCGTCACGGCAAAGCCTTCACCATAAGAGCGCGTCACAGCAGACTCATATGCTGAATGAGCGCGGTCAGGGTGAGGGGATGGCGCAGGGTGTTACCAACATGACGAGAGATGCGTACTGGCAAGGACGCACTGACCAAAAGAAGATTGATAAAGGTTAGTGAGTGGGATTCTGAGTAAATGAAGGCGCGGAATCATCCGCGCCTTTTATTGTTGGAACCTTGTGTCACATTTTTCGCAGCCAATTCGCTACGGCTCTCGGATCGAAACGCACGCATGTCCCTACTCGAAACGATGGGATACGTCCCACCTTTGCTTGCTTGAAAATTGTTATCCGTGACACCGTGAGTAGACGCGCCAGATCGTCGGCGGTCAAGGCGCGGCCAGTCTTTTCGATCTGGTCGGCCAAAGAAAGCGAGTTTGTCATAAGATCGGAGCACAGCGGGATGCTGTGCCCACAGTTGCTAGGCGCGGTACAGGGTGACAGCGTGCGGACTATTATAGTGTGAAATCAGTTTTCCGGCCAGCTAGGAACTCGACCTTAAGCAGAAGAGTGAGCAGGCTGGGTGTTTTGTAGTAGTGATTACAGAAAATGTAGAAGTAGCTAAGGCTATTGAATTCATTGGGGATTTCGCATAACGAGGTGAAACTCAGAACTGCTAAGGGATCGGAGGGTGTAGCAGAGGCATAGCAAACCATACATCTATGCGATGCCCCTGCTCAGATCATTCCCTCATATGCCCTCAATTTTTGCAAAGTAGCTGCCTACTCAGGGCTGATGTCGATCCGATAGTGTCCGAAATATTCCACATCGGAACTGCTATTCGTGCGATGCCCGTGTCAGTAGGAGGCTCAGGATTGCCGGGGTGCTGAGGTGTCCATTTCGGCCATAGCCACGGCTGAAACTCTCCCCGTTCCAAGTCCCTTTGCTTGATATTGGCTCCGTGCGATCCCCAAAAGAGGTGTCCGGGATTGCAGCAAGCACGGCTGGCACACGTTCGGACATGACAGGCGTCAAACGGATAATCAAACGGAGTGTTAGTAGCAACGCACAAAGCGAAGCGAGATGCCGTCATCACCTTGTCACCGACTCGAAAAACTCCGTAGTGCGAAGGGTTTCTTTCACCTCGATAAATCCAGCAATCTCCGATCTGCACCAACCTGCTCACTAGTCGCGCCTTGAGCTTCGCAAGTTGCTGCTCCCTCGACAGCGCCTCTCTTAGTTCCTTAAGAGCATTGCTCATGTTCGCTGTACCTATCGGCTTCTCGTATTGACGCTTGCTCGATCAGCGTTTCAAGATCGGAGCGCCGTAGTCGGACCATGTTAGGTCCAAGTTTTATTTTGCGCAGTCGGCCAGCATTTTCCATTCTGATAACCGTGGCTTTCGATACTTTCAAAACTGCCATTACTTCTACGCGGGTTAATAATTCGTTCATCGTGCGTATCCTTGTCTGAATGCGGCCAGAATGACCGCTCGGTCTACCACTTCTTTTTTCTCCTGTTCGCTGGGTTCTCGAAGACACGCTTCGCGGTACATCTGTGCTCTACGCTCCAGAAAACCCGGATGCAGAAGTTCCTGATACTCATCGGATTCGATTGGGTTGCGGGGTTCATCAATGGCGTTTTCGACTCCGACCGGAGATGTCATGTGTCCCGTTGTGCTCGGTACGTCGCGCATTACTGGGGGCTGCGGACCTAAGAGGCTGTGCTTCGTTGCGTCAATCCTATTGCCTAACGAATCGGTCGCGACGCCAGCCCGGAAATCGTGTGCGAACTGTTCATCATTCATTTTGGTGCTCCTAAAATTCGCGCCGTGGCGAGGCCGCAGGGTGTTCCAAGCCCCGAAGGAAAGCCACGGCGCGGACCCGATGTTTAGGGGATCATCGGGGAACTCAGAAATACCGTTTCTAGTAGTGGAAAACTGCGGGGATGACCCAAACCATCAACCCGCGTTTCTGGCGCTGCTAACCTCCTGAGAGCAAAGGGCTGGAACTGCCAGCTTTGCGCCCTTGGCATCGTTCCGAACTGCCATTTTTGCCAGTTTCGCGGGATGGTGACGTTTTGGCCGTGGCGGGTGGATGAGGTAGCCATCTACGTGACACCAAACCACGGCGTCACAGTTGCACTTGCGTTCTCGCTTCGGCATGTCAGTTTCCGCTGTCGCTGTCGGCAAGGTTACCGGGGAAACTTGCAGGTGCAGGAGAATCCAGTTTGGAACTCCGCATCTTTGCCTCACCCATCTGCTCACGCGGGGCAGGCGGATTCGCAATGCGCTGCATCGCTGCCGCTGCATAATCCCCGCCCTTGCGAAAATCGCCAGGAGTTGAACCTGCCAGCGTTCGTCTGTCAACGGGTTTGATCGGGCCAACATTCACCTGTGCGGCAGTAGTCATTCCGACATTGATTCCGACTGCGCCGGGTTTCGGTGCAAGCGGTTTCTGTCCCTCAGATGTGGCAGGATTCGGCATCGCATCGGCTTGCAGAGGCGTGCGGCTGCCTTCAGTATCCCCGACTGATAGTCCGGTTGTCGTGCAAGATGTGTTTCGAGTAGTCACTAGTTTTTTCCTTTTTGAAGTTCGGCAACTGCCGTTTCGAGTTTTGCGATTCGTTCAGCAAGTTCTTTGCGTTGGTTTTCCTTTTGCGCTTCGATCTGTGCATCCGTCAAGGGATGCTGTAGGTCTTGGTGTTCCATAAATCTCCCTTTGCGCCTCATCTAACAGTGATGAGTAGCGCCGTTTTGTGTTTTCCATGATTCGCCGTGCGATGTGATCGGCAACGGCTTGCTGTTTGGTTCGCATCTGCGCTCCTTCGAATCGAGGGCAGATGAATTAGCGGAGTGGGGAGCTTGCGCTGCTGGTGGATTTCAACAGCGCAAGCAAGCATCGCAAACCAGTTCAGGAAACGACTGCCCCACGCCATCCGCACTGCATGTTGTGCGAAAACTTTATCGACGGGCCATAATTGCGGCGATGCGGTCTGATCCCCACGCCCGGATGCATTCAACTTTCGTTGCATGTGACAACCGCTTGTATTCAGCTGCGGTCAGCTTGCTGGGATCGAGGGATGCGGGCTCTACGTCGCTGGCTTTCGACTTTAACTGCTCGAATGCCGCAAGCCCGTGCTTGGTAATAAATTGCGCCTTGCCCTTCAGGTCTAATTGATCGCGTGATTGGATTCCCATACTCACATCCCTCGCGAAAAACTTGTCCGCATTCTTCGCAGCGAAGCTTTCGATGCAAGCAGGAACGTCGGCTACAACATCGCCAACCTTTCCGCAGAGAGTGCCGAATTTCGATTCGAGGGTGAGCCCCGCCGCTTTCAGATCGGCTGCAAGCGATGCAACCGTAGCGCCAGGACGCAGACGGAGCGAGTGACGTTGCAATTGCTGTTCAAGCAAGTTGCTGATTTCTTCGCCCTGCACATCTGCGGGTTTGATTGTGGGAGTGCTCATCGCGTCTGCTCCGGCTTCGGCGCGATTTGGCTGATGTACAGCGTCCGGAGATCGGTAACCTGTCGCTCCTGAGCCTCGACGATCCGGGTCAAGATTCGAATCACCTTTGCATGTTCTCTTCTCTCTCGACTGAGCAGTTTCTTGTATTCCGCAACAGCATCGTGGGCTGGTTCTGCAGGTCTGTCTATGAATGAAGGTGTGATTGCAGTACTGCCGTCACCGTGGACGGCCTGTGTTCTTTTCATAATGTTCGCTCGCAGTGTGACGGGCAGACGGATGCGCCACACTGAGAAAGTCAGCGCAAGCTCTGCCCTGATTGTTTGGTGGTCATGGCTCGCGTCAGAAGGACGCGGCTAATTGGGTGTAGGAATACTTAGGGACTGTATCGTCGGAACGGGACCGACACTCTCTTCCGCCCATTTCAATCATATCAGAGTTACTGCTTGGTTGTCAACCCAATCATGCGGTAAGCCTTTAGCTTGCAATGATATACGGGGATAGGCGATCACAAAAGCGACGCTGAAATCGGAGCCAAAGTGGGTCCGAGAGCACGCCTAGCCAGAGAATCGCAGAGATGGCCTAGGCCCATTCAGTGCAGGGAGCTAGTCGGAGTTCACAGAATCAGCACCGAAATCCAATTTAAACTGTTATTAGACTACACATTACAGATTTTGAGATTAGATGCTCGGAGTCCGAGGCGATAGCCATTAGCGTGGTGTAGACAGTGCCAAAGACACCAAGAATTTCCGGGCGACCAGCGCCTGTCCGCTAAGTCACTGAGCGCCCTACCATCATTCTAGATTGACGCTGGCCGTGATAAGTCCCTTAAAGACTAGGAAATTACAAGTAATATTCGATGCCGTGGAAAATCCTTCCTTTTTGTTAGAATTGAAAAGTGGGAAATTTTCCAGACGTTCACACATTCTAAAGGGTTTACTAACGGTTTCTCCTATGATCTCACAACTGTTCTGAGATTAGAACATAATTCCGTTGACAAACCCTGAAACTGTGCTATTTTATATTCTGATATTAGATCATTGACAACTGCATAGCATGGAGCAAGGCCCGATGCCACGGTCTGCACGATCCGGGACGGCCAGCCCGACACGGTAGAAGAACCAAAGCAAGGCTCCGCAGTGAATCGCGGGGACAAACCAAAGCACGGCTCACGTCGGGAATGAATGACCAGCCTTCCGCCGTCGGTATCAACGTCGGGGAGCCGCGCTCAATTTTTTCCACACGCGATGAGTGAGGAACGTGTAGACAGCCGTGCTCGAAACTGGAACTGTAGACATGCGCGGGACGCGGAATTGGCACACGGAGTGCCGGGTCCGTTAAGCGCGATAATGTAGGTCTTCCGATTCGCCGATGCTAAACTTCTGTGTCATGGGTTGGTTCGCCACTACCCGCGCCATTCTGGAATTGGTGTACTTTGTCTCCGGTATCATCATCGCTGTTGCAGCGGTGCTCGCCTTGAGCCAGATTAGGTTAACCAAGCAGATCGCCCGGGCAAACAGTCGTCGCGAATCTGTGAAGCTAGCCGCCGACCTCTGCAAGTACTTTGCTGATCCGGTCGTTCCCCTATGGGGGAAAGCAGACGACGACTGCGCAAAGGCAGGTGTGAAGTGCCTGACTGTAACCGCCGTACCGGGACAACCTACTTTCCTCATTAAAGACGGCGAGATCGTTAACCACCAGTTCAATCTAAGGCAGCTAATCGATGACTCACCAAAGCTCAATTCCGCTGTGACATATCTCAATGCGCTGGAAGCATTCGCTATTCCTTTCGCAGCAGGTGTAGCCGATGAAGATATTGGGTATCGCGAAACCGCAAGGCCATTCTTGCAGGGTGTACAAACTTACATGCCTGTCATTTACCACCTGCGCATTACAAATCGAGGAAGGTTCGAAAGCATAATCAGATTGTATGCGACCTGGAGCAAACGACTGGCCGCAGACGTGAACGCGCCTATCGTGAAAGCTCTGCAAGATTTAGTAAGAGATGCTACGAAGGATCGCATCAAGCCGCTGGATGAATTCTGAGTAGGCCCGTCCCGCAACGCCGTCCGCGCGTTTCCTCTTTAAACACCTAAGCCTTGTGACCGAGATCACGGGCAGAATCCACACCACAATTTACAAAGGAGAACCTAAGCAATGAAACGTTGCTATCTATACCTGCGCACGTCCGCAGATGACCGCGACAAAGCTGGCATCCCGGTACAGCGTGAGGGCTGCACAGCATACGCATTCCGTGCTGGCTTTCAGATCGTTCGGGAATACGTTGATGACGGCATCACTGGCACGCTGCCAATGGACGCACGTCCGCAAGGCGCGGAGCTTGTTAGGGCCGTCGCTGCGAATGGCGTCGATGCCGTGATTGTTTGGAACGGTGAACGTGTCGGACGCGATCAGCCCGTGTTCTGGGCGTTCATCGGCCTATGCCGCGCCAAGCACATCGCCGTTCTGGATCATGAAGGCAATGATCTGTCTGATTCGCTGTACGGCGGAATCAACGGAATGATGGCTGAGATGGACCGTAAGAAAACCGTTGAACGCCTCGCCTCTGGTAAGCGCCATTGGCGCGGACAGAAGCGAGTAGACGGGCGTTGGCCGTATGGCGAACATCCGAACCACTCGCACGATAATGAGCGGATCGTTGTAGACCGAATCCTGAAGATGTACGCGGATGGCGTGACCACGTATGCAATCGCAAAAAAGCTGAATAGCGAGGGAGTGGTCACCCGCTACGGCGCGAAGTTTAAGACGCAGCAGATCGTGAACATCTTGGAAAGGAGGGGCGTGCATGGCAAGAAGCAAGGAAGCGATAGCAAGGGCGAACAAGAAGTATCGGCAATCCCCGAAGGGCAAAGCATCTAGTGGCTTGTATGAAGAGAAGCGGAAGGCGAAAAGAGCCGCAGACCGCACGGCACGCGAAGCCAAACCAAAACAGATTGTGCCGGAACCGATTGACTGGGAATTGAAAAGCATCAACGTTGGGGACTGTGGTAACGGGACTTATAAAGTGATCGAAATGCATGACGATGATGTTGCTACGATTGTCGGCAAGTTGTTTGTCTCATCGGTATCGGATGGTACATTCGAGCTTCTGCGGTTGCTGGAGAATGGCACGACGCAGAAAGTTGTTTCACTAGGGCGATGCAACACCGTCGACGATGCGCTGAGGTATTGGCAAACCGAAGCGAAAGCACCCGCTCGCGAAGGCGAGACTTATGAGGATGCCGATGTGCGCCGCTATCGAGTACAGAAATTCCGAGTTCTTCCTCTGAGTCGTATAGCAAGGAAGCTAGCGGATACGAGAAGGCGCAAACGTTGGGCTGTGATCGACGCCAACATTAGAAGTACATCGCGCCTGCGCATGGAAGCTGTTGCAAGAAGGTACAAGGAACGGCAGGAGCAGGAAGCTGAGAGGAAGGAAAAACAGCAAAGGCTTCAACTGGAGGCACTGGAAGCGCAGCATGTAGCGGTGAGCCCTGAAGTGATTGCGACACGGACACGTGCAGAGGAAAAGCAGGAGGCGGAGAAAGACAAGAAGCTGTACGAGATCAAGCATACAATCGTAACAGCAACGAAGTGCGAGTCTGTCACGGAACAATTGGAGCTAATCGCGAAGGCTGGAAAACTGGCTTCGTCGCTGCTCCCCAAGCGGCAATAATTTCGAGCATAGGTGTTATCTAAAATGTTGAAAGCGTACGTTCAGTCGTGGGAGCTGCTGAAGGAACCGGAGGGGAACAAAATCGACTATTGGTTCTGTTCTCGTCCGGAGGATGCAGCAGCATGGGAAAGTCAACAAGAGGCTAACAACGATTGCGTGCTGTTCGATCGTCATCACATCGTCGTGTCCTCATCACAAGGCGGGACTTTCATTTGTCGCGACTTCAGGACTGAGGAACGAGCGCCGGGAGAATTCGTCGTCTATTGTACGGGACCATTCATTGTCAAAGAGTCCAGTAGCGGGAGTGGGAGCAAGGGCGAATCTGCTGAAGCGCAAGCTCGGGAACTTGCACAAAAGCTGAAGCCTACTCATCGTAGTAAAAACATTTAGCGAGTGGCTTGGGTGCTGGTAGAGTTCGCCGGACCACTGATACCAGTGATACCGTTTCTCAGGGGAATAGGGGGAATTGGAGAAACTATAGAAACAGTGATGCAAAATTATAATGTGCTCCAAATACGCATAAACATTAAATAGAACCACAAAACCCAAGGTTTCACCATGACTTGCAAGAATTGGCGGTAAGCGAATCCCACTCTCTCCGCCATGTCCCTTTGTTATACAGTACTTAGACGTGGTGATACCTAGATACTGACACCACAAATCAGGAGAGGATCACCCGTGAACCGCGAAGTCAACGTCACCAAGCGCGTCAAAACTCTTCAAGGTCTCCGATCCTACCCAGTTGTTCTTTCCGCCAACGGTCGCATTCGACCGGACTGGGTTCTGGTCAATGGCAGGGAGGAGCGTCACCCGGAAGGCGCCTAGTACCTCGAATGGCGCGAAGGCACAAAAAAGAACCCGACTCTCAGTTGGGAACGATCCCGCCACGGCGACCGCCCGCCGGATGCAGAAAGCGGAACTCAACGCAAAGAACCACGGGATCGAGGTAGTGCCTGCGGTGTCCCAGAATGGCAACAACGGGCGCAGATCTCTTGCGAACAGCAGTCGCAGAGTTCCTCGAAGAAACGAAGCTGACGAAAAAAACCAAAACGCTAGCCGCATATTCGACCTCCCTGGATTACTTCGCAGAGTCCTGCCCTAAACAGTATCTCGAGGACATCGAACGTAGAGACCTCCTGAGGTTTGCAGCGTTTCTTCGCGACGAGAAAGAGCAGGCTCCGCGCAGTTGTTGGAACAAATTCTCCAACGTCATGTCCTTTCTTAAGGTGAATGGCATTCGCGGGCTGGTCAAGAAGACAGACTGGCCGCGGTACACCGAAGAGGAGCCGGAGATCTACGAACAGGAGGAGCTCGACACTCTCTTCAAGGCCTGCGACGACCAGGAGCGACTGTGGTTCGAGTTCTTCCTGATGACCGGCGTGCGAGAACAAGGGGTCATGTACGCGTATTGGTCGGACGTCAATATAAAGCACGCGACGGTGCGCGTCAGCCACAAGTCGGATCGCGCGTGGACTCCAAAGGCCTACAAGGAACGTGAAATCCCGATCCCCTCGAATCTGGTCGAGAGCCTAGCGGCAGTCGGACTGCTCTTCAATGATTTGCTTCCGTCGAGATAACCGATATCTATCTCCTGTTGTAAAACTCATCATGAAGCAATATTTGTGTTCCAAATTCGACAATTTTCTTTGACTTCAACCCGGGAGTCCGGCATCTTAGCTCCACTCGTTTGACTGGGAAACCATCCGCTGTGGGGTGACCGATGCGCGCATATGCTGTGGTCATATGTGTTTTCCTGACCGTTCGCTGCTTTGCAGCAAGCGACTCCAAGCTGAACGTAGTTTCAGAAGGCGAAAAGGCGACGCACGGCTTCTCGCGTCTGCTTAAGAAGGCGTGCCAAGGCGATCCCAGGGCGCAATTCAGCGTTGCCCTTGCATATGAAAGCGGACTGGGGGTAAAGCAGGATTACGCGGAAGCGGCGTCATGGTATCGGCTCAGCGCCAATCATGGCGATCCACGTGCACAAAACAACCTGGGCACTCTTTACCTGCGTGGCTGGGGAGTACCACAGAGTGGGAACAGCGCTCTCAAGTGGTATCTCCGGGCCGCGACTCAAGGTCTTGCGGCAGCGGAAAACAATTTGGGCGCCATGTATGCCAATGGAACTGGAATTACAGAAGATGATCGGGAGGCGGTGGTGTGGTTGCGCAAAGCCGCGGAACAGGGATCGGTCGAGGCCGAGACTGCGCTGGCCTCAATGTATGCCGGTGGCCTTGGGGTGACGAGAAGCGATTCGCAGGCGCTGACATGGTATCTAAAAGCCGCGCAAAGAGGCTACGCCCCTGCTGAAAATAATCTGGGCAACATCTATGCCCACGGCCGAGGCGTGCTCGTGGACGAGAAAGAGGCTCTGCGCTGGTATCAAGCTGCCGCCGCCAAAGGAGCCGCAGCCGCAGAGCTCAGCCTCGCCATGATGTACCTGCGTGGAAGCAGCGTGGCACAAAATACCCAGGAAGCACTGCTGTGGCTGCGGCGAGCGGCACAACATGGATCGGCGGCTGCGGCGGGGGAGTTGCGCAGCATTTTTCAAGGACAGGCGACTGCACTTGCGGCCTCGTCTTTTACAGAAATGCCGTCAACGAGCAACAATATCGGATCAGGAAGTGTAAGCGCTATCGAACCGCGCGCTGGGACGAATGCGACCCCTCGTCCGTAATCATTGCCATTCAGTAGAGTAAAAAGGGCGGTCTCTTGCGAGACCGCCTGGAGATTAATGCTCGAGGAATTTTAGAACTCCATTCGCGCGTGCAATTGAATCACGCGACCAGATACCGCCGAACCAACGAACGCGCCATAAATACTCGTTGCCGGAATGGCTGTTGATGTGACTGTGCCGAACGGTGCGCTATAGATCCCATTTACATCGGTGTTGGGATTCGCAAAATTGGGGTGGTTCAAGATGTTGTAGAAGTTCGCTCCCGCTGCGAAGGTCAGAGCCTCCGTGAGCTTGAAGCGCTTCAAGACGTTAAGGTCGGTGTTGAAGTAGTTCGGGCCGCGGAAAATATTGCGACGCGTGGTTGAGAACCCAGTCTCGGTTACGTTGTAACTCACCGGGAATTGAGTTGCCGCGTCGAGGCACGGAACCAGGTTATTTGCGGCGTCAACTCTGGGCTTGCCGCAAGACATTGCACCTATGCCGTTCCATTGGGCCGGAATCCCTGTGACGTTGAGTGCATTGCCAAGTAGGAGTCCAGGGTATCCGTCTGTCACCGTGAACGGGTAGCCGGTACGAGCAAAGAACGTCCCTGAAACCGTCCATCCATTGACAACCTGGTTCAGGATTCCATTCGATGATTTGAAAGGGAGATCCCAAACGTAGTTCGCCGACAGAGCGTGGCGTGCATCGTAATCGGCATTGCCATAATTTTGCAGGGCGAGGCTCGTGGGGTTGAACTGATAAAGGTAACTGTCGTCGAGGCTGAATGCCAAGACGCCGCCATTCGAAATGTCGTCAAGCGCATGCGAATAGGTATAGTTGAAGCTTCCCGTAAAGCCTTTCGTCAGCTTTCGGGTGAATGTCATGGTTACACCGTTGTAGTTGGATATTGCGTTGTTAGTGAGTTCGCTTACGTTATTCACTCGGGTTTCAGGTGCTGCAGTGGGCAATCCCGTGAAGGCCCCGAAAGCGCCTGCATAAGCATTGACCCACGGATTGTTTACGAACAGATCGTAACCGCGGTTGCCAACGTAATTGACGGCCAGGACGCTTTTGGTTCCCAATGCGCGTTGGATTTCCACATTCCACTCGACATATTTCGGGTTCGCAACCGTACTCGGAAGAATGGAGTTGAAGTCAGGGATAGCGCAGGTTGTGCCGAACAGGGTATTAGCTGCGCTATTGTAATCGGCCAGTGTTCCGCCCGATGCAAAGGTCGAGTTGAACAGCTTGTTACAGGTAGCGATCTGGGCTCCAACCGGTGCCCCTAATGGATTAGATGTGTCCGCAGGCGATATCGGCATTGGTGCTGGCGGCCTAAAGGTGAAGCGATTTGACGTGGGTGATTGGTTGGCATAATTGTCGATTAAAGTCGCTGGATAGAGGTCCGTGAATAAACCAATTCCACCGCGAATCACAGTGTCCGATTGTCCCCAGGGATTCCAGGCAAAACCGAAGCGTGGCTGAAACACAACTTTTTCAATATTGGGAAACAGCGACTTGTTCGTTTGGAACATCTGGTTGTAAGGAATTGCGGGATCATGATTCAGTTGGGTGAATGGGCCAGACAGACGTGAGATACAGCCAGTCTGGCATACGGCGTTTGAGTTGCGATCAGCTCGCAGTGTCAATGTCAATTTCAGATTAGGCTTCAGTCGCATCACGTCCTGGAAATATGCTCCAAAGCTGTAGATGGCCATCGGTTCTTCGAGGGCCTTGGGAAAGTACTGGCGAACGCGCCCCGTTAACCCATTGACGAAGAGATCCATACCGTTAAAACCGGTGCGGCCACCGTCGATGTAAACCTGTGGCTCCGCAGCGCGGCGGCCAAACCACCAGTCGCTTATATCGTTCCGACGGAAGTTAATGCCGGTCTTAAATTCATGGATTCCGCGTGTCATCGATAGGTCGTCGGTGAACTGGTACTGGGTTACAACGCGACCCTGAGGAAACGCAGAACTCGGTCCGAACAAGCCCGATGCCCCACCCACGTACCAACCTGCACCGGTGTTCTCGATGAGTGCGTACGGGAAGGCTTGAAGAGCCTGAGTACGATTAGAGAGGTCGAAGATCGCGCTGTACCAACTACCTGAAGCGATGAACTGGTTGACAGTAGTCGGGTTGATCATTCTCGTATAATTGATTTGACCTTCGTACTGCGGCTGATCACTGACCGCATTGAAGATGGGACTGATTGAGTCGGTAGTAGTCGGCTGCAGGCCTCGATCCATGCGGTAACGGAGGAAGACCTTGTCGTTGCTGGTTAGATTGAAATCAGTGCGTGCGCTCAGAATCCATTCTGTGGAAGGTTGACCAACCGTTGTGCGCAGGTTGAGAGCACAGGGCAAACTTGTGCCGTAACCCGCAAGAGGGCCGGTTGTCTGCGGTGTTAAATCCCCACAGCCCAACGCGGGATCGACCGCCGCGCTTAATGGGACAGCACGTCCGATTCCCGGGGCATGAGCGTTCAAATTGAGGAAGTTCTGATAAAAGGGAACTGCCACTGGATCGTTCGCAAACGGGTGAATAGGTGTACCGCTAACAGGATCAGCCACCGTGTAATTGCTGGCTCCACTTCCGACATTGGTTGCAACTGCTTGCAGGAAGCCTGCACTAGGTATGATCACTTCACCACTCGTCGCGTTGATCAGACGTAAGCCTTCGTAGTCCATAAAAAAGAAAATCTTGTCTTTCTTGATGGGACCACCCAAGCGTGCGGCGTATTGATTATTGTTAACGAATGGACGAGGTACATTGGCCTGGTTATTGAACCAGTCATTGGCGTTCATAGTCCGCCCATTCCACCAGTACATGGCGTTTCCGTGAAACGCGTTGGATCCTGACCTGGTAGCGTAGTCAACCTGTGCGCCAGCCTGACGGCCGTACTGTCCGGTATAGCCATTGCTGACAATAGCTGTCTCCTGGATTTCATTCTTCCCCAACATCAGATTCGTTGCCCCTGAGTTGTTCAGGTTCATGTACGGATCCATCGCATCGTTGCCATTGACTGTGAACAAGTTGGCTGTGCCGGGCAAGCCAAAAGCAATGAAGTTGCCGTACCCACCGCTGCCGCTCTGTGTGCTCTGCAGTACCCCGGGCGCGGTGTAGGCAACAGCCGTTAGGTCATTACCGGAGTTCGGAATCAAGTCGACTAATTTGCCTGTCATGGTAGTCGACAAGTTCGCATTCTCAGTTTGAATGAGTGGAGCGGCTCCGGTAACCTCTATTACTTCTGCCTGGGACCCGAGTTCTAATTTAAAATTGGCCGTTGTTACCTGTCCGAGTACCACCTGGACTGACTCGGTGACGGACTTGAAACCCTTTTGACTGACATTCAGCTTGTAGTCACCTGGCTTAAGCAGTGCGAACCGATAGCTTCCGGTTGTGCTGGTACTGGTTGAGACAGTCGTGCCTTCTGTAGTGCTCGTCAATGTTAGCGCCGCATCAGGCACAACCGCGCCTGAGGGATCGGTCACGGTGCCTGTAATGTCACCCGTGACTACTGACTGCGCTAGCGCCGCAGGCGTGCCGCTCGCGAATATCAGAGTGGTCATCAATGCAAGTATGAGTAACCTAAAAGAAAACTTGTGAAGACTCATTTCTTCCTCCTTGAAAGTTGGGGGGCTGAATGCTGCCTGTTCCTCGCACCCCTTCAGGCAGCACTGAAGTCTTCCTGATAGATCTCTAAATAACGAAGGAGTACCGGCAGCCATCAGGGACCGTCGTGCACCTCTTCCTCAGGATGCTTGCTAACTCGAGTGGCTAAAGGGAGCAGTAAAGCTAAGAACTGGGGGCCACCAATCAGCAGCGCAGAATGAAACAGATTTGCAGAGCAGAATTGATGTTGAGAGAGATGGGCCGAGCAACTTCAGATCGGGCAGAAGGCTTTTCGTGCTGTGTTATTGCGGCAATACTCTGGTCGACCTTGCCGCCAAATCCGTCAGTGGTGCGGCGGATATCGGAGGCTTTAGGCACCGATACAACAACGGCAATGTCCGGAATGCCATCCTGATCGTCGTCGATCGAGCCCATCTGTGGGCCACTAGCAAACGCAATGAGTGCGACAAGAGCAGTTATTAATATGGGTCGTCGATGCGACGCGAGCCTATCTGGCCAGGACTGGGACGTAAAGGCGCTCCAATCTTCGAAACTACACGTATCAGAATTAGTCAGGTGTCAAAATGGATTCTGTGATTTGGAACACGCATCGTTGTGATTGCAGATAAGTAAGCTTTTCCTGGCTATACGCTCATACCTCTCAGGCTTAGGCAGCACAGCACTGTGGAGGATATGCGAACGGGTCAGACCCTCAACTGGCTCCTCTGCCATTGCTACGCTGTGTCTGATGAACGTCTCTGATTTGCAGTCTCTGTGAGCTGAGGGATTGGCGTTATGTACTTCGTCATTGCTTGCTGACTTGCCTGAGACACGATTAGAATCAGGCGATCTTCTTGCTTAAGAATAGTGTCTGGATGCGGCAATAAAATGTGTTCCAGTCGCATGATCGCTATAATTTCGAAATCTTCCGATTCTAATTGCTTGTAAAGCCATCGGATGGGGTTTCCGATGAGTGGGCTATTGTTCCTTACCAGTCCCATCGATAATTGCCGATTTCCAGGCAGGTCGAAACGAATTCTCGACCGTAGCAGCCGCAGCAGGTCGAGATGCCCGAGTTTGCCCGCGATCGGCAGATTTCTCCTGCCGAGAAGATTTAATGCGATCTGGATTTCCTCGAGGTAATGAGCCGGGGAATTCTGTCGGGTCGGAACTTGTCCCTCATAAAGACTCCTGTATTTCAGCCAGGACGATAATCTTACTTGCAACAAGTAGCTGATCATTACCGCCATACCCGCTGGTACGAGCAGATGATATCCGCCTGCCATTTCGGTCACCATTAGCATGGTTGCAATTGGCACACGCGCCGCTGCACCGAAAACAGCTGCCATTCCGACAACAACGAAAACACCCGGCAGTTGTTGGAAAAGAATCGCAAAGGCGCCGCCCAACATGGAACCAATGAAAAGCGAGGGCGCGAACACTCCCCCGGAGCCACCAGACGAAACCGTAAACGAAAACGCAGCCATTTTGGCGAAGATCAGCACTACAAGCAGAACCAGGGTGAGTTGACCATTGATGGCGAGTTGAATCCAGCCATAGCCGCCTCCCAATATCTGAGGAAAGCACAGCGCAAGTAGGCCAACTCCGAGACCACCGATTGCGGGTTTTGTCCAAACTGGGGTGGGCAGGGCACGAAATAGGTCGCGTGTGTAGTAAAAGACCTCTGGCAAAACCGTTCCGACCACTCCGGAAGCAAGGCCGAGTGCCGCGTATGCTGCATAGTCGGAAAATACAGGCGTGGGAATCCCTGGCACCCTGAACAACGGACCGAACCCTGACATTGCTCCGTTCACTGTATAGGACACCGCGGAAGAGAGCATCGTGTAGAGCAGAGCGCTAACCTCAAATTCCATGTGCCCATACAGCACTTCAATGGCAAACACTCCCGTTCCCATCGGAGTTCGGAAGATTGCCGAAAGGCCTGCAGCCATTCCTGCGAGCAGCAAGAGCCTGCGGTCTTCTTCGCTGCGATGAGCGACTCGCGCGTAGAGCGAAGCCAAGCCAGCGGCAATCAATGCAATCGGTCCTTCTCGTCCGGCGGCCCCGCCCGAGCCAATCGTGATAGCGGATGCCACCATCTTGATCGGGACGACTCGGGCGCGAATCACGCCTTCTTTGCGGTGAAACGCGTTCACGGCTGTGTCCGTGCCATGGGACTCGGCCTCTGGCGCGAAGCGATACACGAGTATTCCTGAAAGAAGTCCGCCCAGCGTGGTAACTGCCGGAATGAGCCACAATCCGTGCGGACCAATGGTTTGGCGAAGAGCGCTTCCAGGTCCATCACTTGGCGGAAGGTAACCAGCCAGTATGTAGAGAAAAATATGGTTACAGCCTCGCAGCATCCACATGAAGGCTTGCGCGCCGAATGCTCCCACCACTCCGATAAACGTGGTTTCCAGAAGGAGTCGAGGCTCGCCTTCTGGCATGGAACTGGTCCAGTTCCGGTGTTCTTGCCGCAAGCGACCGATGTCGTCGGGGAGGGTCACTGCGACTATGATGGGAGAAGCTTGGCAAAGGTCGACTGAATTCTATCTAGATCCAGTTCTCTGTGTAATCGAGATTCACGCCAGCGACGGGTTGTCCATAAGAGCCCGCAGTTACGCCGAACCTCGAGAATTGTCGCCGAGTTTCTGGATGTGATACCTTCGCCTTCGATTCGCAAGGTGGGTTCGAATCGCCGAGGTCCTCAAAGTGAGTAAATTTACGGCATCTTCCATAAGCCTTGTCTTTTTCAGCGTCCTTCTCTTTCCGACTCTGTCAGTGGCGCAACTCGACCTCTTCTCAGAGGGGCAACGAGTTGAGTTCACGCCGGAGTGGCGGGGAGAACGCTTTCCGGATGGTCGTCCCATGGTACCGGGTTCTGTTCTGAACCGCTTGAAAGATGTAAGCGCCGAAGAAGCCTGGGACCTTCTGCAAGATGCTCATTACCGCAATCAGTTTGAGGGCGGTTGGAAGGTGATCAACCGGGGCGAAAGACTAGTCGGGCGAGTCGTGACGGCTCAATTCATGCCACTTCGTCCCGATGTCGAGTCGGTAATTCGCGCGAACGGAAAAAGGGAAGGACGCATCGGGGATGAGAATTCCTGGATCATCGATATCCTAAAACCCGGAGATGTGCTTGTCGTGGATCTGTTTGGAAAGATCCGCCATGGCACGATCATCGGCGACAACCTTGCAACGGCTATCTATTCAAAAAGCCACAACGGACTCATCGTAAATGGTGCGGTGCGCGACGTAACAGGAATTCGGCAGATTCCCGGTTTCCAGGTTTATGCCCGTGGATTCGATCCTTCGGCACTCGAGAATGTGATGCTCACTGGAATCAACGTGCCCATTCGGATGGGCGAGGCCACGGTTATGCCGGGAGACATCGCGATCGGCGATCCCGAAGGAATTACATTCGTTCCTCCAGAGATGGCAGAGAAACTTGCGGACGACGCCGAGATGGACCACTTCGTCGACGAGTGGGGGCACATGATGCTGCGCGAAGGGAAATACACTCCCGGGCAGATCGACCGGAAATGGTCGCCGAGGATGGTCGATGAATTCAACTCCTGGCTCAAGGAAAAGGGTTCAAAACTACATCTGCCACCCGAGTGATGGCTTCAGGTGGCACTCGACTGCAGCATCTCTAGCGTCGCAGCTAACTTCCGGTGCAAGCGTGGCAACAAAACAGGCCACCCGAAGAGGTAGCCTGTTTGCCATTTTGGCGGGTCGGGTTCCAGAGTCAGATTCTTAACCGGCATTGACCTCCATTGATGCGCGCTTTGTCATCGGCACAAACTCGCGGACATCATGCCCGGTATAGATCTGACGTGGACGAGCGATCTTCTGGTCTGAATCATTGAGCAATTCCTGCCATTGGGCCAGCCAGCCTGCTGTACGTGGGATAGCGAACAGCACGGTAAACATCTCCGGCCTGAAGCCCATGGCCTGGTAAATGATTCCCGAATAGAAGTCTACGTTCGGATAAAGTTTGCGTTGGATGAAGTATTCGTCTTCCAAGGCGATCCGTTCCAGCTCGAGCGCGATGTCCAGTCGTCGATTGCGCCCCGTCACTTCAAAGACCTGTTCGGCCGTCCATTTAATGATCTTGGCTCGCGGATCGTAATTCTTGTAGACCCGGTGCCCGAAGCCCATGAGTTTCCCATGCCCTTCTTTAACCTTTTTGACATAAGCAGGCACGTTCTCCTTCGAGCCAATCTCGTCCAGCATCTTCAAGACCTCTTCATTTGCTCCTCCATGCAGTGGGCCCGAGAGGGCGGCGGCGGCCGCGGCTGTGCTCAGGTAAGGATCGGCTTGCGAACTGCCAACCGACCGCATGACATTGGCGCTGCAGTTCTGCTCGTGGTCTGCATGCAAGATGAAAAGGATGTCCAAGGCACGCGCCAATACCGGGTTCGCCACGTATTTCGGCTCAACCATCTTCCACAGCATGTTCATGAAGTTTTCGGTATAGGTTAAGTCGTTGTCCGGATATACATACGGGAATCCAAGGCTATGTCGGTAAGACATCGCTGCGATTGATGGCATCTTTCCAATTAGGCGCTTGATTTGAAGTAGCCGGTTCTCCGCATCGTGGATCTCTCTTGCTTGCGGGTAGACGGTCGACAAGGCAGCAATCGTGCTCACCAGCATGGCCATGGGATGAGCTTCATGGCGGAAACCCTCCATGAATTTTTTGGTTGTCTCGTGCAGCATCGTGTGGTGAGTGATCTCGTGGACCCAGTTCTTAAGTTCGGACTCAGTTGGCAGTTCCCCGAAGAGTAGCAGGTAAGCTACTTCCAGGAATGTGCAGTGTTCGGCCAGGACCTCGATGGGGTAGCCGCGATAACGCAATATGCCACGCTCGCCATCGATGAATGTAACGCTGCTCCGGCAGGAGGCCGTATTCATGAAGGCCGGATCATAGGTCATGAGTCCGAAGTCGTCAGGACCAGTCTTGATCTGGCGCAGATCCATCGCCCGGATGGTTCCTTGTTTAACAGGAAGTGTATAAGTCTGGTTAGTGCGGTTATCAGTGATGACGATACTGTCGTGCGCCATATCGGATGATCTCCTTTGCTAGGACCGAAAGCCGGTTGCGAGGTGCCTGTGCTGAATAGAAGGCACGCAGGCGGTAACAGGTTGCTTTCAAGTGTTAGGACTGTGACTGGGTAATTTCGCTCCTCAAGAGAAATGTGTCGACCCGCTTCCAAATGCCGACACGCGGAGCATGGCAATGAGCGAATATAAGCAGACTCAGACTCCTGATGGAACCGGTCCTCAGCGCTGACACTTTGAAGGCTTTCCATTGCGGTCCTCACCAGCAACGACCGCGATTACAGAATGAACCAACCTAGCGGCTCAGGGATGTTCGGAAGCCGCCAACCGATGAGTTCCGATTAACTCTCCCATCAGACCGGAGTTCACGACTGTGTGTGATATCACGAGTGAATGTGACGCTCATCACGAACAGCTATTGTGCCTTCGCCACCATTTCCAATGGCTGAAAGTGTCACAACCTGCTGCAAAACACGAGATGCGCTCCGTTAATGAATTGAGGTGCAGTAGTTCAGGAGAGGCAAGATACTAGGTGACCTGAGTCACAGAAGTCGTAGCGTTGAGGTGTGAGAATTGCCTCGGCACATGCGCTGGGCATCTGCCTATTTGAATGGCCAATTGCGAACCCTGCGTTGGCAAACTGATTTGCGATCAATTCCAGGCTCAGGCGCTAAAAGATCGGTTCCGTTCCTGGTCGAGAAGAAGAAGGCGCGCCATGCCGTTAATGATTAGTCTTGCCTTTGTTCTTGCTTTTACCCTTCTCATGCTGCTGTTGATCGGGCTCTTTCCATTGTTTTGGATGCACTCAATTTACAACAAGTATCGGGAGGTCCGAGCTGTAGATTGCCCGGAAAATGGACAACAAGTGGCGGTTCGTTTTAATGCCCGGCATGCCGCCGTAACCGCACTGAGTAGCGTTCCTGAATTGCGCCTGGGGTACTGCATCGATGGCCGGAGCGCAGAACGTGCGCGCAAGGGTGTCTAACGGACGCGTCGCGGACGGAGTCATTTCGAAGCGGAGAGATCGGGAGCAGCGCTAAGAAGATCTACCATCTGCCGGTTCTGCTTGCGGCGTTTGTTGGTTGGTACATCGGTTTGGTTTGGCACTCGGAATATATGTTTCGTTCACGGTGGATGTCTGAGTTGGGGCTCTCGCAAGCGCAGGTGAAGGATCTCGTAATGTGGTACTCGCCCCACCTCCTTAGCACGGCTATATGTCTGCTGTTCGCGTATGGTGTCGCCTTGCTGCTGGCAGCGCGTAATCAAACTGGCATGCGGCAGGGAATATTCACCGCGGTTGCTCTATGGAGTGCCGTTGCAGTTGCGAGTTGGTCTGGTACGGCCGGGGTCTCTCGGTATCTCCTGATGATCGAAATAGCCTGTTCGGGCATTGCAGCGCTCGCAATGGGAGCGCTCATTGGGGGATTGAACGGCAAGCTTGTCTTGCTCCCGCCGGCTCAGTCGACGGGCGGAACTGGGTTTGAAGGAT
>DAIDGW010000083.1 GCA_027452245.1 Acidobacteriaceae bacterium | reverse complement strand
GTGAGCGAGGGAACAGGATTCGTTATCGATCATGAGGGGCGCGTGCTCACGGCGTTTCACATCATCCAGGACCGGGACGAAATCACGGTCTCTCTCGGCGCAAAACAGGTGGCAGCGCGGCTGGTTGGCACGGCACCTCAGCTGGACATTGCCTTGCTGCAGGTCGATCTGCCCAAAGATGCAATCGTCCCTGTGCCGCTTGGAACGTCGCAGAACCTGGAGGTCGGCCAGAAGGTGCTGGCCATCGGAAACGCCGCAGGAATGGGCAATAGCCTCACTGTGGGCGTGGTCAGTGCCGTTGGAAGAAGTCTGGATCAGAGCACGGTGGAATTGGAGGACTCTTTCATCCAGACCGATGCCGCGATCAACCCAGGCAACAGCGGCGGCCCACTTCTTGATTCTGCTGGTCGGGTCGTCGGGATCAACGATGCCATACTTAAGAACGCCCAAAACATGGGGTTTGCGATCCCGATCGATCTGGTCCGCAGTGTCCTTCCCGATTTGATCGCCATGGGGCATCCCTACAAACCCATGCTTGGCTTCACCGGAAGCGAGGTGACAGCGAGCATGGCAAACCTCTTCGGTTTGCCGGTAAAGCGAGGATTCCTAATCGAAGAAGTGTTGCCAGGCTCGTCGGCGGACGCAGCCGGCTTAAGAGGGGGCTCTCGAATGGTGGCGCTGACGGTTGGGGACAAGCCGTATATGCTCGGCGGGGACATCATCGTTGCTATCGACGGCGAGCCGTTCACTTCCTCTGCACAGCTTGCACGAACGCTCTTGCGTTCGAGACCTGGACAGAAATTGCGACTCACGATCTACCGCGAAGGCCAGACGATCGAGGTTGAACTGCCACTCGAAAAGATGCGGATGGAGTTTTGAGCCGCTGGCGGTGGATACTTGTTCATTGGAGCTCCCACGCCCGGTCTGGCGCTGTAGGTGCTCGGAAGCTTTTGACCCACCTCACTATGCTTCATAGTTCCCATTCTTTGAACCGGGAACCGGAACCTCGGAATTCTTCACGGGATCTTTATGCCGATTGTGCCAATACTAAGATCAGGACCACATTCTTGCAGTATCTCAGGACGTTCATGACGGATGCGCACTTCGTGTCCTGAAAGCACACTCTTGCCGCAATCGCGGTGCCTGACGCAGTAGCATGCGCGACATAGCATTGCAATTCCAATAATGCTTCTATGGGAGGCTTCAGATGAAACGCGCTTTCGGTATTCTTGTAGTTGCTCTCGTGCTCATTATCTCAGTTGCCGGATTGATCTCGGCTGCTCAGCAGAAAGCACCGGAAAAACTCACCAAACAACAGTTGCTCTCTTTGATCGCCACGGCAAAGACGCCTGCGGAGCATCGGCGTATCGCCGAATATTACCACGCGAAAGCGCAAGATTACCTCGCCCAGGCCAAAGAGCATGAGGAAATGGCTGAGGCGTACAAAAAGAACCCCATGACCAGCTCATCGAAGTTCGCCACGGGCACGGTCAATCACTGCGAATACTTCGACCAGTCATTTAAGGATATGGCCGCTAAGATGCAAGAACTTGCCGATATGCACGAAAAGATGGCCAAAGAAGCTGAACCAAAATGAGGAAGCTGGGTCTGCGAAATCCGGGCCCACGTCTCGCTCCCGCATGAGCGGCCTTATTTAATGCATGCCTGGGCGTAGCGCAAAAGGCGATTTGGTCCTATTCTGCTAAAGATGGATTCAAGCGGAAAGTGTGGGTCTGCTGTCTGAGCGGCCGGCATAGTCTTGAGGCTGTCATTTCCGTTATGCTGTGATTCAAGGGATGAAGGGCACCCTCCAATTCGGAGTGGTCGTTGTCCTCCTGCTGTTATGGCTCGCTCCGGCGATGGTCTGTATGACGCCCGGAACCGGACTCAGCCCGCAGGAGCGGGCCTGCTGCCGCATGATGAAAGATCAATGCGGACGCATGGGATTGCCTTCCTCTCACGGGTGCTGCCAGAAGGACTCTCAA
>DAIDGW010000082.1 GCA_027452245.1 Acidobacteriaceae bacterium | reverse complement strand
TTCAGTGCGCGCGAATTGCTGGCCCGTGTGCAGACTCACCTTGAGATGGCGCGCCTCCGCCGCGAGACCGAAGAAACTCTCCTGCACAAACAGCAGGAATTAAACGTCGCCTTGGACGCATCCAACACCGGCACTTACCGCTGGGATCCTTACACCGGCGAGATGCTGGCTCTGGACGATAATTTCAAAAGGCTGGTCGGCCTCTCGCCTGGCGACACGCTTCGGCATGCCTCCGACGTCATCGCCCGGGTTCATCCTGATGACGTTGCCCGGGTCAGCGCCGTCGCCCAGGCCGGCAGCAAGAATGCCGAAATCAATTTCGAGTTCCGCATCGTTCTTCCCGACGGAAGCGTCCGTTGGGTGTACGACCGTGGCCGCGGTGTCCGCGATCAGAATGGAAAACTGAATCATTTCGTCGGCGCCATCACCGATATCACGCAGCGCAAGCAGTCGGAAGCCGCTATGCGCGAAAGCGAATCGCGATTGCGTGCTCTCGCCAATGCAAGCTCCTATGTGATGTACCGCATGAGTCCCGATTGGTCCGAAATGCGCGACCTTGATGGCCAGGGCTTCATTGCCGACACCCAGAAGCCAACCAACAGTTGGTTACAGGAATATATCCCTCCCGAAGAACAATCTCGCGTTCTCGAGGCCATTCAACGCGCGGTGAGAACCAAAACCCTATTCGAACTTGAGCACCGCGTCCGCCGTCCCGATGGATCCCTCGGCTGGACCCTTTCCCGGGCTATCCCTCTGCTTAACGAAAAGGGCGAAATTACTGAATGGTTCGGAGCCGCCAGCGATGTCACGGCCCGCAGGAACGCCGAAGACGCTCTCCACCACGCTCACAGGCAGCTCGAAACCATGATCGACAGCATCACCGACGGTCTGGTCGTGATCGACCGCCAGTGGCGCTTTACCTATTGCAGCAAGCGAGCCGCGGAAATCCTTCACGTCAACCAGCAAGACATGATCGGGCAAGTCCTTTGGGATCAATTCCCGCTCGCCAAAGGCACGAAGTTCGACGACGGTTATCATCGCGCGATGGAAACCGGCGAGGTGCAGCACTTCGAGGAGCGCTACCCCGAACCGCTCAACCTCTGGCTCGAGTGCCACTGCTATCCCAGCGACGACGGCCTGACCGTCTACTTCCACGACATTACCAAGCGCAGGAGCGCCGAAGAACGCGAGCGCCAGATCTCAGCTGACGCCATCGCCGCCAATGCCAAGTTCCGCGCGGTTTTCGAACAAACCACCGTGTTCGCCGGTGTCATGACCAGCAAAGGAATCCTGGTCGAGGCCAACAAGATCTCTCTCGAAGCTTGCGGCTACACCGCCGCTCAGGTCGTCGGCAAATATTTCCCCGACACCCCCTGGTGGAGAAACTTCAAACAATCCCGTGACAAGATTCGCGCCGCCATTCCAAGCGCCGCCAGCGGCGTCCCCTACCGCGAGATCCTGCAATACTCGTGGGCCGACGGCTCCGAACGCCTTGTCGATTTCGCCCTTTATCCCATCCTCGACGAGAGCGGCAAAGTTCTGTTGCTTCATCCCACCGGCGTCGATATCACCGACCTCAAGCGCGCCGAAGAAGACTATCGCACCCTAGCCGACAATATCTCGCAATTCGCCTGGATGACCGACAGCACCGGCTCCATCATCTGGTACAACCGCCGCTGGTTCGACTACACCGGAACCACTTTCGACCAGATGCAAGGCTGGGGATGGAGTTCGGTTCATCATCCCGACCATGTCGACCGCGTCGTGAAAAAATTCAGGCAGCACATGGACTCCGGAGAGATCTGGGAAGACACATTCCCCCTGCGCAGCAAGGACGGCGAATATCGCTGGTTCCTCTCCCGTGCCGTCCCCATCCGCGACAGTTCCGGCAGGATCCTCCGCTGGTTCGGCACCAATACCGACATCACCGAAATCCGCAACATCGAAGATGCCTTGCGCAAGAGCAAGGAGTCCACGGAAGAGCAAGTACGCATGCGCACGCACCAGCTCGAAGCTCGCAACCAAGAGATCGTTCGCCAGTCCGAGCAACTCCGCCAGCTCTCTCAGCAGCTTCTTCAGACCCAGGAAGACGAACGCCGCCACATCGCCCGCGAATTGCACGACAGCGCCGGCCAGACCCTCGCCGTCCTCGGCATGACCCTCGGACGCGTCACCGAGCTGGCCAGGCAGGAAAATCTGGAACTCGCCCGCGACCTCGAAGACACCCAGCAGATCGTTCAGCAACTCAGCCAGGAGATCCGCACCACCTCCTACCTGCTCCATCCTCCGCTGCTCGATGAAAGCGGGCTCGCCGGTGCCTTGCCCTGGTACACCCAAGGTCTTGCCGAGCGCAGCAAGCTCGAAATTACTCTCGATATTTCCGACGAGCTTGGGCGCTTCCAGCGCGAGCTGGAAATCACCATCTTCCGCCTCGTTCAGGAGTGTCTGACGAACATCCATCGCCACTCCGGCAGTAAGTCCGCACAAATTCGCCTCTGGCGTGACGATGGCAATCTTTGCCTGGAAATTCAGGATCAGGGCAAGGGCATCCCGCCGGAAAAACTTGCCGAGATTCAGTCCCAGGGTGGCGGCGTCGGCCTTCGCGGAATGAACGAACGGGTTCGCCGCTTCTCCGGAAGCATGAACATTTCGTCAGATGGCAACGGCACGAAGATTTCTTTCACCTTCCCGATTGGCAACCTGCATTCCATCTCGGAAGCGAAACCCGCCAAGCTGCAAGTTGTTGTGTGATTACTCAGGGCAGAACAATAGTACGGGCTCATACGCGGCGTTCGATAACGACCCTCTAAGTGCGTTAAGCGCGGCGCATGAGCCCTGGTCGCAAGCGACAAAACAAATTCTTTGCCTGTTCCACGACTCCCGCAAACGCCATAATGCGTCACATCGAAAACAGGTCTTAAGACCACACTCCACTCATGCACAACAAAAAGGACGGCCCATTGCTGGCCGCCCTGAATTTACCACCGGAGCCCGAATTACGCCCGCGCCGGACTTTCTCCGCCCTTCGCGATTCCCGGCCGTCCCGGTTCCGGCTTCAGCACCTGCTGCACGTCGTCGGCTTTCCCCCCGCCCACCGGAGGCTTGGTCGGTAGTTCTTTGCCATCTATCAGCAGCCGGATCTCCGAAGCATCCAGCACTTCGCGCTCCAGCAATGCGTGGGCGATCTTGGTCAGAGCATCGCGGTTGCCCTCGATGATCCCTTTGGCTGTGTCGTAGCCGTAGTTGATCAGCCGCCGGACTTCCCCGTCAATCTTGATTGCGGTGTCTTCGCTGTAATCGCGATGCTGCGCAATTTCGCGCCCCAAAAAGATCTGCTCTTCCTTCTTGCCGAAGGTCAGCGGACCCAGTTCGCTCATGCCCCATTCGCAGACCATCTTGCGCGCCATTTCCGTGGCCCGCTCAATGTCGTTGCCTGCGCCGGTGCTCATCTGGTTCAGGAAGATCTCTTCTGCAATTCGTCCACCCATCAGGATGGCGATATCGGTCTGCAGGTATTCCTTCGTATAGTTATGCCGGTCGTCGATCGGCAGCTGCATGGTCACGCCCAGCGCCATTCCGCGCGGAATGATCGTAACCTTGTGCACCGGATCAGAGTGCGGCAGTTTCGCCGCGACCAGCGCATGACCGGCTTCGTGGAAGGCCGTGACTTTCTTTTCCTCGTCGGAAAGGATCATCGACTTCCGCTCCACGCCCATCAGCACTTTGTCCTTGGCCACTTCGAAGTCATACTGCAGCACGGCTTTACGGTTTTGCCGCGCCGCCGCCAGGGCCGCTTCGTTCACCATGTTCGCGAGATCTGCACCCGAAAATCCCGGAGTCCCCCGCGCCAGCACCGAAAGGTCTACATCCTCGGCAAGAGGAATCTTCCGGGTATGCACCCGCAGAATCTCTTCCCGTCCTCGCACATCCGGACGGCTTACTACCACCCGTCGGTCA
>DAIDGW010000081.1 GCA_027452245.1 Acidobacteriaceae bacterium | reverse complement strand
TGTCTAGCTGAAACGTTCCGGTCGGTAGCGCCTGTGCGTGCGCGGAAGGCGTGAATGCGAGCGTGGCGAAGAGAGTCACAAGCAGGCTAAGCAGTGCAGAAAGATGTAGAAGACGTGAAGACGTGAAGACGTGAAGACGTGGGGCGACTTCGTAGCATTGGGAAGATTCCTTTCACCGCAAGGGAGGGATTCCCGGTATCGAACCCGGGGCAGTGATTGTAATCACACTTTGCCATCGTTCCGGCTGAAAAGCAATCTCTGTTACGAAAACCGAACAGAGCGGGTACGACGGAGTGAAACTTCTTGCATACAGGTCACTGATAGAGGATTTCTGCCGGAGCCTTTTGGCTCGGGTTTCAATCCGTGACCGGACATCCTTTTCCGTGGAGATTGGGCGCGTGTTTAACCGAGTGCATGCATGCCCGCACTTTGAGCACGTCATTGATCCCGAAAATTCAGTGCTCCGCCGTATAGATCTTGGCTGCCCGGGAACTCTCCTAGTCACCCCTTTTCCACTATTTCTTTCGTTGACGCATCTGCCGCGATGGCTAAAAATGTTTGAAACATTCTGCAAGTGGATTGTTTTAAACAGAATCGGGCGATCATGAAACAGGTTTTCAGTTCGCAGCAGATCGTCGAGTTGACGGGCATTACGCCGCGCCAGCTGCAGTGGTGGGACGAACGCGGCGTTGTGAAGCCGGAGCGGCAAGGGCACCGCCGGCTTTATTCCATGGCGCAGTTGACCGAGGTGGCCGTGATCTGTCAGTTGCGGCGCAAGGGATTTTCGTTGCAGCAGGTCCGCAAGGTGATGCGCTTCCTGCTGAAAGAACTGGGTACGGGGTTGGCCGAGATCGTTACCAGCAGTTCGCAGTACCACCTGCTGACCGAGGGCCAGCATCTATATCTGGAGACTTCGGCGCGGGAAATTGTGGACATCCTTAAGAATTCGAAGCAACCGATCCTGGCAGTATGCCTGAGCGACGCGGTGCGGCAGGTGCGGGCGGAACTGGTTTCCAGAAAGTCGAATACTTCGGTAACCTCGCCGGATTACCGCCGGCGTGCTAGAAAAGCATCGTAACGGTTCCAAACAAGGGAGGAACAGCATGGTCGGTGAACTGGACGTCCTGAACGAGTGGATACCCGAGCAGATGCAGCCCGGCACCGTCTTTGTGCTGGAAAATGCCGGAGAAATCGGCGAGAAGGAAGATCCCTACTGGGCCGTGCTGTCGTGCCCCAAGTGCGGCATGCTGGGACTGATTACCCGCAAACAAATTAATGGACTGATTCCGGTGATTTGCGGGTCGGAGTCGTGCTCCGCACAATTTTTCATTCGCGACAGTGAAGTGGCAGTCCGAAAGCCGTTCTAGTGTGGCGCGGACGCCCGCGAATCTATGCCTGGGCAACCCGCCCTTTGTCCTTCGTCCTTCAGGCAGCCGTCAGTTCTGAGAATTTTGCCAGGTCAATATTTCCTCCGCTGACCACGCAGACTACTTTTCCCGATCCACATTTTCCGCTGAGTCCTGCTGCGACGGCGCACGCTCCGGCGCCCTCGGCAATCACGTGATTGCGCTCGGCAATGAGTCGCATGGCCTGCCGGATCTCTTCCAGCGTGCAGACAATCGAGCCCGCCAGCAGATGATGCGCGAGGTCCCACATGCGCGGAAATACAGATTTGCCTCCCGAGCCATCCACCCAACTCGGCTTCCAGTCAGGGAAATTCTGGGCTGATCCCATGGCAAACGATCGCGCCAACGGCGACGCCGTCTCCGGCTCCGCACCGAAGACTTTCACATTCCGACCCCTTTCTTTCATGGCTGCGGCAATCCCGCAAGACAATCCGCCGCCACCAAAGGCGGCCACAACGGCATCGACCTCGGGCAGATCTTCCAGGATTTCTAGACCCGCCGAGGCATTCCCGGCGATGAACTCGTCATCTTCGAAAGGATGGACAAACGCCCCTTGCATCGCGGGATGAGAGCGGTCACCCATGGCCTCCCAGCATTCATCAAAGGAGGCTTTAACGATCTTTCCGCCCAGCCGATGGACCGCGTTGAGTTTTGTGGCAGGCGCAGTGTCCATGACGAGCACACTGCAAGGAACGCCGGCTCGCTTTGCAGCCAGCGCGACACCCTGGGCGGCGTTGCCGGCGCTGATGGTCCAAACGCCGCGTCGGCGCTCGTGCTCGGGCAAGGCGCAGACGGCGTTATATGCACCGCGAATCTTGAAGGAGCCGATCGGCTGCAGATTCTCCAGCTTCAGATAGATTTCGGCTGGACCGTCATAGTTGAGGCGCACGAGCGGAGTCCGAATCGCCGCTTCGTAAACGCGCTTGCGGGCAGCTTCGATCAGACCGGGAGGAATATTGCGAACCGGCCGTTCGGGGGATTTCAGATCCGTTGTCATGGAATTCTCAGCGCTTTTGAGCCGCAGCTTTCATCTGCACCGGCACTTGTTCGACGATTTCGATGCCGAATCCTTCGAGCGCGGCGACTTTCTTGGGGCGATTGGTCAGCAGCCGGATGCGCCGCAGATTCAGGTCCGACAGGATCTGCGCTCCGATGCCGATCTCACGCTGTGTCTGCTTTTCGTACAGCGACGTCAGCTTCTGGCCGTGATGGAAGGTGAGGGCCGTGCGCTCGCCGACTCTTTCGATGCCAAATCCCTTCGAAGTTTGATGCAAATAGATGACTGCGCCGCGGCCTTCCTGGGCGATGCGGCGGAGCGCACCTTCCAAGGTGGACCGGCACTCGCAGGCGGTCGCGCCGAAGACGTCTCCCATCAGGCAATGGGCGTGCATGCGCACCAGCGTGGGAATTTCGTTGCTTTCGACATCTCCGCGAACCAGGGCCACGTGAGACTCACCGCCGTCAATCTCGCTCTCGTAGGCGATGAGGCGAAACTCGCCAAATTGTGTATCTACCAGCGCCTCGGCGATGCGGTGCACGTAGCGCTCGTGCGCCATCCGGTAACGAATCAGTTCGGCCACGGTCAGCATCTTCATCTCATGGTCGCGGCAGAACTGGAGCAGATCGGGGACGCGCGCCATCGTCCCGTCGTCTTTCATAATTTCGCAGATGATTCCAGCGGGAATCAGGCCGGCGAGTCTTGCCAGATCCACACTGGCTTCGGTTTGTCCCGCGCGCACCAGCACTCCGCCTTTACGGGCACGGAGAGGGAAGATGTGCCCGGGCCTGGCCAGGTCGCTGGGCTTCGACGCCGGATCGATCGCGACCTGGATAGTGCGGGCACGATCGTGCGCCGAGATGCCAGTGGTCACGCCCAGGCGAGCATCGATGGCTTCGCAAAAGGCCGTGCCATATTGCGAGGTGTTTTCGACCGACATGGGCCCGATATGCAGATGATCGAGCCGCTCCTCGGTCATGGCCAGGCAGACCAATCCACGGCCATGCTTGGCCATAAAGTTGATAGCTTCGGGAGTGACCTTTTCGGCGGCGAGAGTGAGGTCGCCTTCGTTCTCGCGGTCTTCGTCATCGACCACGATGATCATACGTCCGGCGCGGATCTCGGCGATCGCTTCCGGAACTTCGACGAAAGGCGAGTGAACATTCATGCGAGAAGGATTGTAGCAATCCGACGGGCTAAACTCAGCAGATTTGTTCGGTCGTCAGCACCTGCCAAACAGAAAGGGCCGCTCAAAGAGCGACCCCCTATCTTATATGCACGGCTCGAGTTACAGGGTTGACTCGATCTCGAAGCCCCAAGCTTCCAGCAGAGGCTCCGGGATGTACTTGGAATTCTTGTTGCGGCGTGCCCACTCCCGAAGGCGGGTCGAACGCAGGTATTGGTCGGGGGAGAGCTTGTATTCCCGGACGACCTGCTCAAACTCGGTAATGGTTGGGGTGATGGGGCCAATGGGCTCCGGCTTGCCCCAGTTCGGATTTCCGCGTCTCTTTGCCATGAGAAAAATTGCCTCTCTAAATCGGGGGATATACCTCTTCAATACAACCTTGCGCGCACCTAACTATGTGATTCTTCAAAGTGTCCGAAGGATGCAGGAACTGACGGCCCACATGGGAGACGCCAAAGGACATGGCAGCGCCCAGGAAAATCTAGACTTACTTGAAGACATATAATTCTATGCTTTCGTTGGCCGGAAGTCAATAGAAATCTGTCCCCTAGGAACTATATCTTCCACTGCAAGCATCTGGGTTTGTTGTGTTTAGGTGACCTAAGACTTTCGGGAACAGGCCTGGTTACGCTCGTAATGGATTTCTCCACGTGGGCCATTGATCACCTTATTAACCCGCCGTAGAGTCGCTTGTAGGACCGTTTTCTCCCAAATTTCCAGGTGCGGCCCTGAAAGCGTATGAGTCTCAGATCATTAGTTCTTTGTTCCGATGAAAAGATTATCCGGGCGCTGCGCCGTACCCTGGGTGATCTGGAAATCGATGTCGAACTTTGTATGGACGCCGATTCGGCTCTGCGCAAGCTGACGCGCACGCGTTTTGAGGCCATCATCGTCGATTGCGAGGAAAAGGGAGCGGCCGACGTGCTGCGCAGTTCTAGAACTTCGGCCTGTAATCAGCGGGCAGTTTCTGTCGCAATAGTCGGAGCGCAGAGCGGATTGCGCTCGGTCTTCGAACTGGGAGCACATTTTGTTCTTTATAAGCCAGTATCGATGGAACGATCTCGATCGAGTTTTCGAGCGGCTCGTGCGCTGATGAACCGTGAGCGCCGCCGCAACGTGCGCGTTCCGGTAAGTGTCCCGGTCACGATCGACGCCAGTTCCGGATCAACCTGGAAGGTCAACACCACAGATTTAAGCGAGGGAGGCATGTCGGTGAAGCTGCCTCGCAGGAGCCGTCCCAGCGGGATTTGCCGTCTCTCTTTTACGTTGCCAGGTACTCGACAGCCGTTGAATCTTAAGGGAGAGTTTGCCTGGGAAGGGAATACGGGGCAGGCCGGGTTGCGATTTGTCGATGTTTCTACCGAGGATTCCACCTGTGTGGGCCAGTGGCTGAAGCGGAATTCCGCCGATCCGGAACCGGACGATGCCTTGCGCTGCCAATTGACCGACCTGAGTCTGGGAGGATGCTACCTGGAAATTTCCTCGCCGTTTCCCGTTTCCACCCGGGTCACGATTTCCATGAAAGTTCCGGGAATTGAATTGCGCACCGCCGGACTGGTGCGGGTGATGCATCCAGAAAAGGGCATGGGGGTGGAGTTCACACGCACGACGCCGGAGCTTCAAGCCGATTTGGAAAGGCTGCTATCTGCGCTAACCGACAACCACGGCGTTACACCCGAGGTTATGGTGGAACCCGAAGGAATCGATCGCAATGCCGGCAATAGCGCCGATTGGCATAGTGGCAATGTCGACGATCCGCTGTTGAAGTTATTCCGGCAGCAGCCGCCGTTTTCGCAGGAAGCTTTTGAGGAAGAATTGCGAAAGCAGCGTGGCGGCGTAGCCGCGGTGTCGGCATAAGACCCCCGCCTTATTGAGGCTGCGACAAAGATGTGCCTTCGGCCGGGCCGCCCTTCACAAGATTCGTTTTTATCGTGGATTTCTGGTTGGCCACCAGATCAATATCAGTTTCAAACGTTTGATATCCCGGCAGCGTGATCGTAATTTTTCGCTTGCCCGGGGTCACGAGCAGGCCGCGTCCCAGGCCGCTAAACTCCGATACGTGGCCGGTGTAGACGCCGTCGACGAAGACCGCGGCACGAGTGGGGAGAACGTCGAGTTTGATCTCCGCGGTGACCTTAGGATACTGAATGCGCGTATCTTTCTGCAGCTTTACATTGACCAGCTGTTTTTGCCCCGCGCGCACGGTCACTTTCTGATCGAAATCCAGATAGCCACCTTGGCGTACGGTGATGTCGTGCTCTCCGGGTAAGAGAAGCAGCTTCTTCGATCCTTTGAGTTCGTGCAGATACCCAATGTATTGGCCATCTATCCAGACTCCCGCAGTCTTCGCGGCCTTGCTGGCGCCTCTGAGATCGATCTGGCCCAGAACCTCGCTGCCCCCGGCGTGTGCCGAGGCGGCGACTGCCAGAACGGCAATTACGATCCCAAGATGAAATGCCTTCCGAAGATGATCGAATGACATCAGTCCTCCAGTAATTTGGATGCCGGAAGCGGAAAATGGGAGTAGTGCTGATTTTCGGATGTTATGCCGTTGAAATCAAAAGAAGAGAACAAAGGCGGCCTTCATCGGGAAGGCCGCCTGTAGGAGGATGCAGCTTCAGACCATGGTCGCCGCTGCTTGTTTGCCCGGCACATAGGGACAAAATGGGTCAGTTTCGAGAACATCTCCGGTATAGGCGAAGGCGCGTGCGCGTGATCCGCCACAAACATGACCGTATTCGCACTCTCCACACTTGCCGCGGAACTGATCGGGAGAATGGAGGCCACGGAAGATTTCAGACTCGCGGTACACATGGACCAGTGAGTTCTTGCGCACATTGCCACAGCGGAGCGGCAGGAATCCCGATGGATAGATATCGCCCAGGTTCGAGACGAAGACGATTCCATGTCCATCGCGAATTTGGAAGCCTTTGTAGACTGCGGTGTTCTTCATTTGCGAGGATGAGGTGCCGCAGGCCCGCATTTTCTCGATCGCGATACGGCGGTAGGACGGCGCTTCGGTGGTTTTAATGGCGAATGGTGCTCGCGGTACGAGATCGAATACCCACCGCATAATGTCCTCGCCGACTTCTGGTCTGACCTCATTGAGCGCTTTTCCCCGACCGACGCTGATTAAGAAAAACAAGCTCCAGCGCATGACGGGAAAGCTGTTCTTTAAAAGGTGATAGATCGCGGGAAGATCGGCCGCAGTTTCCTCCGCCACTAGCGTGTTGACTTGAATTGGAATGCCTAATCGACCGGCATGACGTGCCGCTTCCATGGTCCGTTCGAAGGTGCCGGGAACCGCGCGAATGGCATCGTGCTTCTCAGCGGTGGATCCGTCCAAACTCAGACCGAGACTCTGGATACCATGTTGACGCAGACTGGTGATCGCATCGTTGGTCAGCAATGGTGTGGCGCTAGGAGTGATTGAAACCTCCAGTCCTAATCCGCAGGCATAGTCGATCAGAGGAAAGAGATCGGCACGGCTCAGAGGATCGCCGCCAGTCAGAATCAGGTGAGGCAACGGGTCGCCGAAATCCAACAACTGGTTCAGGAAGGCCATGCTCTCGGAGGTATTGAGTTCCAGAGGATGCGGGTGCGGCATGGCCTCGGCGCGGCAGTGTTTGCAAGCCAAACCGCAGGCTTGTGTCATTTCCCAATAGACCAACATTGGATTGCGCGAAAAATCGTGAATGGTACGAGCCGGACTCTCAACAGGATTGGTGCTTCTCATTGCGTTCCCCCACGCGACTCAGCTGTCCCACAGCGATTTCAGGCTACCTGTCGACACGGTAAAAGGCTGTGATTTCAGTCACAATTACTCGTGATGCAATTCTCAAACAAGGTTTCGCTGCGGAAATGTAGGATTCCGGGTTTGCGCTATGACTGGCAGTCAAAACGAGAACCCGGGCCTGGGGGTGAGCACCGAGGCCCGGGTTGGCTGTTCTCGAAGAACGGAACGCGAGGGTCAACAAACCGGCGTGAGGCCAGATCCGCCGAAAAGCGGGTCATTCCCTCGCGTAGCGCGTGCGGACGGTTACTCAGCAGCGCTGATCACGCGAGAACAGCGATACGAAACTCCTACTTCTTTTGCAGATCGCGAATGTATGCGATCACCATCTTTGTTTGGTCGGGGCTGAGGCCTTTATTTGCGAATGCGTGTGAAGGTTTCTTTCCCTTGCCACCATTCGCGATCGCATCGCTCAAATCGGCATCAGAAGATGCTTTGCTCTCACTCGACACGAGACTGGGAATCTTGGCTGCCGGCTTCCCGGCGCCGTCCACACCGTGACACGCAGCACACTTTGTTTTATAGAGGCCGGCTCCGTCTTCTCCCGCCCATGAAAGATTCGGAACAATGAGGAAGAGCGTTAAAGCGATCATTACAATCAAGATAAAGAGCTTCAGAAGCTTCATGATTGCTGGGTTTCCTTTCCGACGCCCGCCTTATAATTCGCGGCTTGCCTTTATTGATCGAGAAGCAGTTTGGTCCTTATCAGTGCTTCCCGCTGTGACTGAAATCACTTGGAGTGGTGATCCAAGCACCGATGTAAGCCATTCAGTCAGAAAGGTTTGTGCGTTAAAAGACTCGCAATAGCGCCATAATCCCCAATCACACCAGAGAGCTTGCGAATGTTTTCGCGGCCGTACCTGCAAGCGAATGAAAATACATCCGATACGGGTAGAACGCAGAAGCAACTTTTTGGCATTTTGCTTGCGATTCCAGTAAACCAGGGCAAGGAGCACGCGTGGAACCTACTCTCATGGTGATCGGGTTAGACCAGAGAAGTGCTTCCTTGCCGACGCGCGAACGTTTCTGGATGACCGAGACTCGCTGTTATGAAGCCTTACGTCAACTTCGCGATGCTGAGGGAATTGAGGAAGTTCTTGTACTTGTCACGCGCGCCCGTACGGAGTTCTTGCTCTGGGCTTCAGAGCCGACCCTTGCTGCCAATTCAGTGTTGCAGTTCCTGACGTCCCACTGCGGTCTGAAGCTGCGCGAATGGGAGCACTTTTATCGACTGCTGGATGAACCCGCGCTCCTGCATTTGTTCCAGGTGGCTTGCGGGTTGGATTCGCTGGCCCAGGCTGAGCCCGAAATCATGTTTCACTTGAACGCCGGATGGCAACAGGCACGAACGGTCAATGCGAGCGCCCACGTTCTCGATGCGGTTGTGAGAAAAGCAATCAGCCTTTCCGAGCAGGCCCGCCACCAAGAAGGAGTGGTTAAGACTCCTCCGCCGATTCCGCGATCTATTCTGAGCTTGGCTCGGCAGTTGTTTGGGACATTGGAAAAGAGGCGAGCGCTGATCATCGGGAGTTGCAAAATCGCCGAACTGGCGGGCTCCTACCTTGCAGAAAGCAAAGTAGCATCGCTGACGGTGATGACTCAGAAGATGGCGGAATGTCATGCATTCGCGCAAAAGTTGGGGGCGACCCCGGTGCTCTTGAAGGATCGCTGGCAGCAGATGGTTGAATCCGACATTGTGATTAGTTGCTCCGGTTGTCCTCATACAATTCTTACGCGAGCGGAAGCGGAGCGGATTGCAGCAGAACGCAAAGGTGCTCCGATGATTATTTTCGATCTCGGAGTGCCGCGCGATGTGGACCACGAAGTTCATCGCGTAGAAGGGATTCTTCTCTATGACCTGGATGGATTACAGCACTTTGCCAGTGAAGGTCTGACGGAAGTCGATCATGGCATCGTAGAGGCGGAAAAGATAATCGTCGCGGAGGCACATGCTTTCCGGGCGACGTTGCAGGCGGAAACCGCGCTGCCCACGATCGTTGCAATGCGGCGACGCCTGGAAGAGTTATGCCGGCAAGAAGTGGAGTCTTTCAAGCAAGAACGCGGACCGCTTAGCCGAGAGCAGGATCAGATGCTTCACGCAATCACATCACAAGTCATACAGAAGATTGCCAGCTCTCTGGCCCGCGAACTCAAAGGTCTCCCGGAGAAGGGGGAACAGGAACGGATGATAGCGGCAGTGCATCGCCTGTTCCATCTCGAAACGCCCTCACCGGCGCTTGCCGGCGCCACTTCGGAGAGAAAGACAAAAGAACATCGGAGTGATCTGCCTGTCGCTCTCCCACACTGAGTACGGCAGGCGGTGAGAGATACATCGCGAGGGTAAAACTAGGCATCCTTCTTTCCTATTTCATTCATAAAATTCATAGATGGTGCCAAGGGCTCCCGAGAGTGGGAGCCCTTATTTTTGGCAGGTTTCGTCCTTTGTGCATATCCGGAATAGCTGCACGCGTTTGTTCGCAGCGTCAACGACATAAAGCAATTGATCGGTGCCCACCCAAATGCCGGAGATTCCATCAAATTGGCCTGGTTGTGTTCCATGCTGTCCGAAATCGTAGAGCGGGCGACCATCGGGCCTGAAGACGTGGACGCAGTTGAGCTCTGGATCACTGACGTAAATGTTCTGATTTTCATCAACCGCCAGTCCGGCACGCCTGCTGCTGATCTCAACCTTGATCTCATGTCGAAAATGGCCATGCGAATCGAGTATTTGCACGCGCGAGTTGCCTGAGTCCAAAACAGCTATATTGCCGCCGGTGATCACAATCTGTGTAGGGTAGCGAAATTCTCCTGGTCCATTCCCGCCAAAGCGTTTGCCCCACCGGCCTAGAATATGGCCCTTCTTGTCCAGGAGGAAGATCAAATGGCGGAAGGTATCGCAGACGTAGATGTGTCCAGTGTCCGGATCAACCGCGAGACCACGAGGAGTATCAAAATACGATTCAGATCCCCGGGATCTTTTGAGATAGCGGAAGAACTTACCACGCGAATTGTAGACCAGGACTGTGTGTAGTTCGATGTCGCTTACATACACCTCACCACCGCGATCGGTGGCAATGCCCATGGGTGAACGCAGGTGCTCTCCACCTTCCAGCAAGGAATACTTCGAGTTTGCAAGATCGAAAATATGCACAACTCCAGCCCGGAGATCGGTGACGAACATCCGATGTTGAAGGTCCGTCGTTACTGCAGAGGGAACCTGCAGTGCGTCAGGGATGGGTTCGGCGGTTTTGGGACCCGCGATTATGTCGAGAGAGCGATTGAGAATGGGATGCAAATCCTGCTTGAGATCTTCCGGTGACGCAATCTGGCGGACAAAGACCAGGTGTGGCGGGGCTTTCTGATGGGGAGTGTCAGTTGCAACAACTGGATTCGGCACAGAGAGACAGCAGGCGGCCCACAGCACGAACCAGACGACAGGGTGCCGGTACGTCATAAAAAAGCGATGCTTTCATCATAGACTTCCGGCGGACGTCAGCGGTTTGTTTTATAGCTGTTTTCGAGGCTTTCCGATGCGATCGGCGGTGGCAAACATTTTTGCAACCGTGTCCATATCTTTAGGCTGAACCTTGGCGGCGGGGATACGTTTCCGGGTCAGTTCCTCAAGCTTCAGCAGAAGATCGACCAGGGCCATGGAGTCGATGAGTCCGGAAGAGACCAGCGGAGTGTTTTCGTCGATTTCCAGGCCGGGCTTGCGGAGGAGTTGAGCGATGTAGCCGATCATCTGCTGTTTCTCGGTGGTCACAACCTTCTCCTAAATGCCGGCGGCGAGTTCGGGATGTTCTTTCAATAGCTTTTCTCGGGTTGTGGATCGGGCGACCTTTCCGGCTGTGCTTTTCACGATCCACTTGGGTGGTTTAAAGAAAATCTTACGAACAGCAAAGCCGAGACTGCCAACGACGCGAGAACGGATTTCGATCTCGAGGTCGATGCTGTTGGAAAGCGACAATGGGTCATCTACTTCGGCAACCACGACGATGTCTTCGGTTCCAAGGTCGGAATTGTAAATCCCGGTTGCAATGACGCGTCCGTCATGGACCGCAGGGTGAGTAGCGACGACTTCCTCGATGTCCTGTGGATAAATATTTTCGCCGCCCACAATGAGCAGATCCTTCTTTCGGCCGACAACGTAAAGTTCGCCGCCGTGAAGAAAGCCGAGATCCCCGGTGTGGTACCAACCGTGTCGGACGGCCTGGGAGGTCAAATCAGGACGATTGAAATAGCCCTGAAACAGGCAGTCGCTTTGAATGGCGATTTCTCCGACGTACCCCTCGGGTACTGGTGCACCGGAAGTGGAGACGATGCGGACCTGTTGATTGGGCAGAAGTCGGCCGGAGGAAGTGAATGTAATTGAACCCTTGTCAGACTTGGCCACGGCCAAAATGCGATGCTGGCTTCGGAAGTGCCGCGCCTCGGCGTGGAATGTAGTTGGGCCGCGGTCGATATCCGATTGCGTGACCGCGAAGACGTTTTCCGCCATGGCGTAAGAAGTCTGCAGAACCTCGGGACGAACCGAGAAGGCGCGCTGGAATTCCATCATGCTGCTGGCGCGCACCGGTTCGGAGCAGTTGATCATGAGGCGCAAGGACGAGAGATCGTAATCCGCCCAGCGGGATTGCGGAGTTCGTCGGGGGATGAATTGAAAGGCGAAATTGGGCATCCAGGCCAACGTGCACCGATGATGATCGATGATTTGCAAAGTACTCTCGGGCTGCATGACCCATTCGATTGGCGACTGCATTACGACCGGGACCTGACAGACGATGGGCAACATGAAGCAGGCAATCAGTCCCATGTCGTGGTAGAGCGGGAGCCAACTGTAGATCTTGTCGCGGTCCGGATCGATTTTTAAGGCGGTGCTCAGGTGGCCAATCTGACGTAGGACAGCAACATGGGTCAGCCCAACTCCTTTCTGGAGCCCGGTTGTGCCCGCCGAGTGCTGGATGAATGCCAAATCCTCAGCGTGAGCCGCTGGTCGTGCCGGTGTGGCTGGTTGCGGTGATTCGGTTGCAGTTCCCGCGCGAATGAGCTTCGTTCCGCCAGAAAGGCTTATGTAACCGAGCATGTCCTCGGGAAAATCGGCATCAATGACCACGAACTTCGCGCTCAGATTGCGGGAAACCCCCGAGAGACCGGAGCGGTATTTCTCGGGTTCGATTTTGAAATTGGGATATGCGAGGAATGCAGGGACCGCGCCGAGCATCATGGTAGCGACGAAGGTTGTTATTGCGCCGATGCTTTGCGGCATGAGGATGATGACGCGATCTCCAGCGGCGAGCCCATGCTGCTGGAGCGCTGTCGCTTCCGCCCGGGCACGCTGACGGAATTCGCCGAAAGTCACGGTTGATTGTTCGTCTTCGTCGATCCAATGGGTGATGAAAGGCCGCTCGCTGGGAGCCGCGTCCAGAGGCTCGATCAGGTGGGCGAATCGAAGCACAGCGCATTGTAGACGAGAGACGGCTGCTTGTCTGCGAGTTGGGTCACGGATTGCGCCTGCATTCGCGGATATACTCGTCGCGTTCTCAGGAGTGTGCATGGGATTACTGTCGGCACGCGATCTGCGCAGTCGACGGGCAGCGCTGGGCGGTCTGCTCGTGCTGATCACCGTGCTCGTGTATGCGCCGGTCGTTCACCACGGATTCCTGAAGCTCTGGGACGATGATGCGTATGTGACTGATAATCCGCACGTGCGGTCGGGGTTGAATTTTACGAATATCCGGTGGGCGTTTAGCAGTTTCGAACAGTCAAATTGGCACCCGGTAACGTGGCTATCGCACATGCTGGATTGCCAACTGTTTGGCATGAATGCCGGGCCGCAGCACGCCGTCAATCTGTTGCTGCATGCAGCCAATGTGCTGTTGCTGTTCTGGATCTTGCAGCAAGCAACAGGGGCAGTCGGGCGAAGTTTCGTCGTAGCGGCGCTGTTTGCGGTACACCCGCTGAATGTTGAGACGGTTGCCTGGATCGCGCAAAGAAAGAGTCTCCTGAGCGCATTTTTCTCCTTGCTTATGCTGGCAGCTTACGGCTGGTATCTGCGAAGGCCGGGATGGAAAAGGTATCTGCTTATCATTACTGCGTTTGCGCTCGCGCTGATGGCGAAGCCAATGGCTGTGAGCTTGCCGCTGCTTCTGCTGCTGTTCGACTACTGGCCTCTGCAGCGCGATGAGCAACTTCCGTTCTGGCAGAGGGGTCGGCGGCTCACGCTGGAGAAACTGCCGCTATTCGCGATGAGCGCGGCCAGTTCGGTCGTGACGGAATTGGCGCAGAGCAGTGGTGGATCGGTAATGAAGGTGTCGCTGTTGCCGATTTCAGCTCGCATGGAAAATGCCGCAATTTCCTATGTGGCCTACATGGGCAAGCTTCTATGGCCAACGCAGTTGGCTGGCTACTATCCGATTCGGCTTTCTCCGCCGCTTGGCGATGCCATTGCATCGGCAGCGATCGTGATCGGCATAAGCACTCTAGCGTTGTATTTTCGCAAGTTCCCTTACCTTGCGGTGGGCTGGTTTTTCTATTTGCTCACTCTGGTTCCGGTGATCGGGATCGTGCAGGTCGGTTTCCAGGGAATGGCGGACCGGTACATGTATGTGCCAGCCATCGGGTTGTTCATAGCGATGGTTTGGGGCATAGGCGGTGCGATAGAAAGTGTAGCAAGCGCACAGGCCGTGTTCGCATTTGCAGCGGTAATAGTTGTGGCTGGACTGAGCGTGACCACCGAGCATTACTTGAGCTACTGGAAAGATAACGTTACTTTGTTTGCGCATGCGCGGATAGCCTGGGGGCAGCCGGACATGTGGTTGGAGCAACTCTACGGAGATGCGCTCTTCTCGTCAGGGCGGATCGACGAGGCGTTGCAGCATTTTGAGGCGTCGTGTGCTATCCAGCCGCGAACGGAATATTGTCATTACAACATTGCGCATATCCTGCTTGGCCGGGGAGAGGCCGCGGCGGCGCTGCGCGAATATCAGCTCGCGCTGAGATTTACGGCCAGCCGGGATATGGCGCTACTTTGCCTGACAGAAGGTGGCGAAGCAGAACTGCTGCTGGGAGACTATGCGGGCGCCCAAAGGTCGGCTGAGCAAGCTCTGACGATTGACCCTCGAAACGAAGCCGCGTTGCAATTGCGGAAACGGATTATACGACTGGGGGGCGCGAACTGATTGGGAGATATCGCTCCAATTACTCGTGGTGCTTTGTACGTTTTCGTATTCCTGTTATGCGTGTTAATTTGCGCCACGATTCGCCGGGTCAAGGTGCGGCACTGGGCGTTGCTGGTCGGCAGCGTTGCACTCTACGTCACCTGGCAGCCCTGGTTTGGCGCAGTTCTCCTCAGTTCGATTGCGGTGAACTTTTTATTGGGCGCGTGGACACGTCGAAACGCGTCGTGGGTGCCTGTTGTCACGGGGGCTCTCTTCAATGTCGGGTTGCTGAGCGTCTTTAAATATGTTCCCCAACTCGTGCTGCACCTTGGCCCCAATCTGCTACAAAGTTTGGACCGTCTGGCATTGCCGCTGGGAATTTCATTCTGGACGTTCCAAGCACTGAGCTACCTAATCGATCAGTATCGCGAGGAAGAACTCGATCCGAGCTTCGTCGAATTTGCACTGTACATGACATTCTTTCCGGTGACCATTTCCGGGCCTGTGTGCCGCATGCCCGACATGCTGCCTCAATTTCGCAAGAAGGAGACTGCTTCGAAAAATGAAATTCGATCCGGCCTGCAACGGATCGCGATCGGTATTCTGATGATGCAGTTGGCGAAGCTGTTGGGACAGGGCGTCCTGGCGGGCGACGGTATTGTGAGCGGATTCAACCGCACGACCCACTGGTCAGGCGCAGATGTCTGGTGCCTGGCTTTCGGCTATGGGCTGCAGCTGTTCTTCGATTTTGCCGGCTACTCACACATTGCAATTGGTGCAGCTCGTGCGCTGGGAATTACCGTTCCGGAAAACTTCGCGCGCCCATTTGCTTCCACTACGCCTTCCGTATTCTGGACGCGTTGGCACATGTCGCTGTCGTTCTGGATCCGCGATTACGTTTTCTTCCCCTTGGCGCCCCTGCGGCGCGAAATGTGGTGGAGAAATCTGGCGCTGGCATTTTCCATGGTCATTTTCGGACTCTGGCATAAGGCCACGGTGTTGTTTTTGATCTGGGGCGGCTACCACGGGGCACTCCTTGTGTTGCATCGGCAGATCCAACAAATTGAGCGCAAGTACGACTGGAATCCTGGACGCCTGTGGACGTTTCTTTCATGGGGCGCAACTACAGCAGCCATCAGCCTGGGGTGGATATTTTTCCGGGCAAACTCGCTGCTCCAAGCGTGGCGAATGTTGGCGGCAGCTCTGTCGCCTGGGAGCTACACATCGCATGGTTTGAGCTTGAGTCTTTACCTCCTGGTCGGAACGCTAGCGGCAGGATACGCACTTGTGCTGGCGACCGAAGCCGCGCTCGATCGCTATACAACTGGATCGCAATTCACGGATAAGTCACGAATGATCCTGCTTCTGGCGCGCTGGCGCTGGTTCTGGATTCCGTCGCTTTACGCTCTGGCTTTGCTATTCGTCTTCATGGTTACCCACGGGCAGGAAGCGAACGCTGGACAACTAATGTACAGGCAGTTCTGATCCCCACGATCAACGAATTTGGGTTCCGTCGGGGAGAAAGACGGGATAGCCGTCCCAAGGCTGAGCTAATGCTATCTGTTGCGCGGCGGCGGCGCGGTTAAATCTGTAGAGGAACGTCCCATAGCGCAAACGGAGCATCCGGTCGTCAGGGCTTTGTGCAATGGCCCACTGGTATTGCGCTGCACTGTCGTTGGGAGCTTCGTCGGAGTGTGCCAGCGCCGCCCAGCGAAATAGTTGCTCTTCATGATTCAGTTGCGTCATAAATGGCGGCTTTTGCAAGCGGCCAAGCATATCGGCCGCGAGGCGCGCTCGGTCATAACCAGTCAACGCCAAGAACCGTTCGCAATCGGCTTCGGAGAGCACCTCAGAACCAGGTGGCGATCCGGGTAGCGCCCTTTCAATCTGCAGAAACATTGTGCGTGCCAGCAAATAATTTCCTTCGGGTGTGAGGTGGACGTGTTCATAGACGTAAGTGCTGTCGAGTGTCCCGGCGGGGCTGGCCTCGTTCAGTATTTTTTCGGCATCAACCAGCGTGACATTTGTTGTGAAGGAAGAAGCAACGGCACGATTAATCTCGTTGATCCGACTGTCAGCGCGGAAGCGGAGCGTGTCCAGATCGCGTGCTCGAATGTAATGCTGTCGGGCCGACTGGTAATCGGCTAAAGCGAATTCTGATCGCGCGATGCGGAATTCCAGTTCCGCATACTGGTCGTCGATTTGTTCCGCGGAGAGATACTGTTTGAGCGCATCGCCGCTAGCATCACGCATCTGCAATTCATCGCCTTGCTGTACAAAGGCCGACCACGCAGATAGCTCTTCAGGTTTCAATCCGGCACGATGTTGCGAGGCAAAGGGAGCGCAGTCTCTAAGGTTGGTGGCGGGAGTGGCTACGATGACCTTTGCACCGGCTTTGAGACCAGCCTTGATCGTCTCGCGTAAATTGCTTTCGAAATTGGCATACACATACTTCATCGCGGGTGAACTTGCCGGAACCTGTTTGTCGAGGAATAGTTCCATCCCGCGCCATTCTTGTTTCTGCGTGCCCAGACGGGTGAGGAATTGTCCGATACGCGTCGAATGATAGAAGATGCTGGCGCGAACGATCGGCATGCTCATCACGGTCGACGTAAGCACGGTTCCGGCGCCGTAAGGTCCGACAACTTCGTTATTTCCGGAATAGACAATAAAAAAGTCGGGCTTTTCTTGCGCCAGTGCCTTGGCGATGGGCAATACCACGTGGGAGTTGATGGCGACACTGCCGGTGTTTACGACTTCAAACTTCAGGCCTGGAAATCGCGCACGGAGCATGACTTCCAGGTAGCGGCTGAATCCGTAAGCTGGATCCGGGTCGCCCATGGCAGCGGATTCTCCGAGTACGAAGATGCGATAGGTGCCGGGAGCTTTTGTGACCGAAATCGAATAAGGCCGCGGCACCTGGACCATGCCCGCAGGGAAAAACGGCGCCGCGAAAAACAGGTTATAGCATTTGGCGGGTCTGCCATGAACGGTGCAGGGAACCAGAAGATCAGTGTTGTATCCGACCCCTGCGATTCTCAATCCCAACTCAATGACCACCAGGATGATGAGTGGAAGCAGCAGCGCCGAGGCTAGAAGAAGGGGCCACTGAGGTCGCCTCGCTACGGCTTCATGGATTGCTGTGTCGCCAGTCATGTCCCCCGAAAGATCCTCGGTGATGCTCACTGCGCAATCGTCGCTGGCTTGTCAGTTTTTGATCCGGGTTTCATCGTCAGGTGCTGCTCGGCCTGGGCGATCAAATGCTCGACACGATCTTTCTGGGGGTAGTCGGGATTGGTCTGCAGAAGCCGCTTCCACGCAGAGATGGCGCCGTTCATGTCCATCTTGTCTTGCCATTTCACCATGCCTTCGTTGAACAGCGCATTGGCGTGCTTGCTGTCCACTTTCAGGACCGCGTCGTATTCCCGAATTGCCTGATCCGGCTGGCCAATCAGGTGATACGCCGTGCCCAGATCCGTACGAACGTCGGTGGCCTTGGGGTCGATTTTCAATGACCGCTCGTAGTAACTGATCGCTTCCGGATATTGCTGGGCGTCATAGTAGAGATTGCCGATCTGATAAAGAAGCGCAGCATTATTGGGATCAGTCTGCAATTTGGACAGGAGTGGTGCAGCCTGAGTGTCGGCCATGTGGCGCAATTGCTCCGGGGTGGGTTGCGCGTTGGCGACATCGGGCATCCCAGCCGGCGCATTGGTTCCTGCCGGTGTTTGTAAATTTGTGCTAGTTGCCGGAGCTGAACCCCTTACGAGATATCCGACTGCCACCCCGACCAGCAGGCAAATTACCGAGAGAATGTAAGCTTGCGTGCTGGTCCAGTTGCCAGCAGTGGAAGTTTTTGCGTTTGCCGCCATAAAAATCTCCTCTGAAGATCCCCAAAGTAGTAAGGAAATTGTCGGGTGATTGCCCAATTTAGGGTGTGATTCAAATCACACTTCAGCGTGCGTGACCCTCGACCGGCGTCTCCTATGGTTCTGTCACTATTCGGGGAGCATTCCTCTGTGTGATATCTCTCTCTGCTGGGTGATCCCCGTCACGCGCTCAGCGTTAATTCCGAAGCCAACCTTTAAATTCATTGAAAAAACTGTAGTTACACTGCCTGTAGATCGGGGCCCTTTGGCATCGTGCGTGCTCCGATGAGTTTGGATGTGTACGAACCGATCCTTTCGAGTGCTTTCTGGCTCGTAATTTTGAGCCCTGCTTTTGGTGATCGGTTAAGGAGATCGATGGATACGCCTTCTCGAGATTCGAAGCCGTGGACCAACTCGCAAGCCTATGGCATGGCAGTGATCTGCCTTCTACTGGGCGTAGCCTGTGGATATCTACTGCACGCACCCCCAGCCAACATACCGGCTGTACAGGACGCGGTGGCCGCACCGAGCGCGCCTCCTAGAGGGGCGCCTCAGCAAATGCCAAGCGCGGCGGATTTGAAGCGCATGGCCGATAAGCAAGTCGCTCCGTTGCTGGACGAATTGCAGAAGCGTCCGAACGATGCCGACCTGCTGGCAAAGATCGCGCGATCCTATATGGCGGCACAGCAATTTCAAAGCGCGCGGGAATATTACGAGAAATCGATCGCCGCGAAGCCCACGCCGGATGCGCTGAATGAACTGTCTTTTGTGTATGTTGAATTGGGCGATGTAGACAATGCCATTGCGGCACTGAACAATGCTTTGAAAATTGATCCGAAGAATCCGAAAGTTTTGTACAACCTCGGTTTTTTTGAGTGGAAGGGGAAGGCTGATCCGAAGGCCGCGATTGCGGCCTGGCAAAGCTTTCTGAAAGTAGACCCGAACAATCCGAAGCGCGCTGAGGTTGAACAGATGATGGCGCAAGCGAAGAAACATCTCGGCATTGCTCCTGGTACGAAGACCGAAAAGCCTGCGTCGTAGTCCGGCGACAAACGTGATGCACGATCTGGCTGAACTGTTCCGGCTGAAAATTGTCCGGTTATTCGCTCTAACCGCGCTAATTGTGGGGGTGGGAACGGAAGGTTTCCTCAAGAAGCTTTCGGTACTCGATCCCGACATCTGGTGGCATCTGAGCGTGGGCGACTGGATCGTCCAGAACCATGCTTTCCCGCATACGGGCCTTTTTTCCCGCACGGCAGGAAATCGTCCCTGGATGGCTTACAGTTGGGGCTTTGAAGTTCCGTTAGCGCGGGCCTACGACTGGTTCAGCTTTTTGGGCATAGGACTTTTTGGCACGCTCGTCACGATTGCGGTGGCGCTCGCGATTTTCGTAATGCTGCATCGCATCTCCGGCCGTTTCTGGCTCGCCTGGATTTTGTCGATCACGGCATACGCAGCCTTTCTCTTCAATATTGCACCGCGGCCACTGTTTCTGAGTGTAATTTTGTTCTGTGTCACTTTGACGCTGCTCTTTGAGGCGCAGCGCAGAAAGCGGGTGCAATTACTCTACTGGCTCCCGGTGGTCTTTCTGATATGGGCAAATATCCATATTCAATTCGTGTATGGACTGGCAGCAGTCGGCCTGCTTGCGGGAGTAAATCTGATTCAGGCTATCGCTATTCGGTTTCGCCTTCATCCGAGATTACTTACGGCTCCGTCGTTGCCGGTGGTTGCTCCATTTGTGGTGCTCGGGAGCTGCTTTGCGGCCGCGTGTGTGGGACCATATTCCTACCACCTCTATGAACAGGTGTTTGCCTATTCACAATCGAAGATCATCTACCGCATGATCATCGAGCTGCAGGCTCTGAGCTTCAAATATTTCAACCAGTACTTTGAGTTGTTTCTGGCCATCGGAGCTTATTTTGCGCTGGGCTGGCGGCAAAAGGCCGATCCCTTCAAATTGGCACTCCTGATTTTGGCCAGCATATTTGCGTTTCGCACATGGCGTGACGCCTGGTTTCTATGTGTTGTGTCTGTAGCAATTATCGCCGCCGTTGCCGGTGAGAAGCGCGAGGCCGATGAGCCTGTTGGTTTGCCGGCATGGGCGGGGGTGGCGGTTGCCAGCATCCTGCTGCTGTTCCTTGTGGCGCGTAATACCGATTTCAATACACGTGCCCTTGATCGCACGATCAGCAGCGAATACCCCGTAGACGCGGTCAATTTTCTGCGCCGAAATCCTGTCGGGGGTCCGATTTATAACAGTTTCGATTGGGGCGGATTCCTGATTTTTTACATGCCGGAATATCCAGTGTCGATCGATGGACGAACGGATCTGTACGGCGATGCAATGGACGAGCGCTATTATTCGACGCAGGAAGCGGAACCTTCCTATAAGACCGACCCGGATCTAAACGCTGCCGGAGTGGTCATACTGAAAAACAAGTTTCCCATTTCAAAGATGTTGACAACGGATAGCCGCTTCCGGCTCATCTACCAGGATAATGTCGCGACCGTGTTCGCGAGGAACTGGTAAACACCCAACGTAATTCAGCACCAGCAGCTAACGCCCCGAAGCGGGCACAAATACGCTTGCGAGATCGTCGCTGTAGACCAGTTTGTATTGGGCACGAAGGGCGGGCAGGTTGGTCAAGGCTTTGGCCATCGCGGAGTCTCTCTCGAGCAGTAGCGTGCGCGCACCCGAGACCATCGGCTCGGATTCGAGCAACTTCTTCCCTCCCACCAGATCGAAGTAGGAGGTCAACAGGTTGTCCCCATAGAGTTCAACCCGGCTATCTACGACGACGGGATATTCCGGCAAATACCAGGTGAGGAAACTTCCCCAGACATAAGCGTTGAAGATCGGTTGAGGCAGATGATTTGTCCGGATGTAATCACATGCTCTTACCGGAAAACTTGTGGTGATCTTGCCCATCAATCGATTTGAACCAGGGACAAGCGTGGTGGTGGCTAAAAGCAGTACGGCGCAGGTTACGAGAGCCGTCGCGATTGACCGCCGTTTTGGTGAAATGATGCCGGATGGCGCGGTTTCTGGGCGCTCAGAAACAAATGCGCCGGAGAGGACCACGATGGCAGGCAGAACCGCGAGCCAGGCATCGCGTTCGACGCGAAAGGCGATCAAGGTGCCTGCAACCAGGGCGAGTGATTGGAACAAATCCAAAGCTCGTAAGCGTCCCAGAGCCAGAAAAGCGATCATCACCAGCAACATAAGCACGAATTCCTGGGGACGCCGGAAGCTCATCGAAGTCATTTCGGAAAAATGCTCAAACCCGACATCGCTGTAAAGAGTTCTGAACTCCGAAATGACATGAAATGTGTACGGGTTGGCAAGGCTTCCGACCAGGGAGGAGAAGAACACGATACTGACGGCTGTGGGATCAAGTGCCCTGATACGGGGACTGAGCCAGTGCTTGCGGGTGTGTAGCAGAACGTTGTCCAGTGCGGTAGACACTACAAACAGCGCGAGCAGCAATAGTCCGGCGACGAATTGAATGTGCAGATTCGCCCAGAATGCAAAGATCAGAGGCAGCCAGAACAGATTTCGCAGGTTGCCGGTTTGCCGACTGCGGACCAGCAGCGCGAGTTCACCTGCGAAGAACAGGATCGAAAAGACGTAAGGCAGCGGCAACAGGTGCCAGATTACAAGTTGTCCCAGCGTCGAAAGCACGATAGCCGTCCAGAAGCGAGCACACGCAGTTCGACTTAGAACGAACAACATCAATGCGAGCGCGACCTTGAATGCAACCAGCAGGAAGGGAATCGCACGCAAGCCGAAAAAGCGGTAGCCTGCTCCGAGCAGAAGGTCGAATCCCCAGCTTGAATTGCACCAGGGCAGATTTGCTGATTGTGAGAACAGGCCGGTGCGAGGAATTGAGTGGTGCTGCAGGATCCAGAGTCCCGTGCGCAAGTGGATCCAGATCTCTGGGCTGGTGAGACCAACCAGCTTGCGAGCTTCGTATACGCCTGCGGTTGAGAGCAATAACGTCAGAGCAACAACGCGTAGCGCGCCGCGCCGCAGTTGGGCCAGGGGACGATCTGTCGGTATTGCGGCAACGGGTTGGGTTGCGGCTGGCAAATGGCTATTCTCGTTTGCAAGTTCGCAAAAATCGGGTACGTCTCTATTGTTGCTGATGCACGAGTTACGGCTGTGATTTTAATCACAATAAGTGGTGACAGAGCGAGCTGGACTCTCTGACCCTTCAGACTGAGGAAAATCCAAGCGAACGAGCGAGGGAAAATGGCCGTTCCACCCGTAAGCCAGTGGAATGGCCATTAGTCAGAGAGCCAATCTAACAGTTACCTAAGGAGGTACAACATCAAAACTGTGTCTGGACGGTGCTGATGCCGTAATACTCGTTTGCAGTATCAAAGTGACATTGACGGCAGAACTGCGTCGTCGAAGCCGCCAGAGTGGGACTGTTATTGCCGGAGCTGGGATTGTACGGCGCGTTCACAAAAAAATAAGTTGGGTAATAACCGCCCGGCAGGATTTTGGCTGCGGCTCCCTGATAACCCACGCCTTCCGGAGGAACCGGAGTGTAGACATACATCGCATGCTGGTTATGGCATGTGGTGCAAGTGATGTATACCTGGGTTGGATCCGTGCCAGCCAGCGGAGGAGCAACGCCGAAAGACCTTGCATTACCCGCGATTGCGGGATACCCGTAATTTGCAACAAATTGGACGTAGGCCATGGAATTAGGTGTGATGCTGGCAATTCCACTGCTGCTGAACACAATCAGCAGTGGCGACGCCATGGAGTTGTTCGTGACCAATCCAACCGCACCCAAAGTCGCCTGCACTCCCACCGGGTGATCGTTCGCGTAACCAGAGATGTTGCCGTTGCCGCTATCGTTGCCGAGCAAGCTCGGAATCGAACGACTGCCATAAACGTTCGCGGGCAGAAGGTTCATCCTCTGCTCCCAGGACTGCCCATACATCATCTGGCCTCTTGCGACCACGCCGTCGTGGCAGGCAAGGCACATCATGATGCCTAGCAGTTCGGGGCGCTGCGTTGTGTAGGCTGCGTTCGGCGCCGGTAAGTTCTCCAGATAACCGCCCGAGAAGGTTATTGGATAATTGAACAAAGGAGTGACGTCTTGGCCGAACAGAACGATCGTGCCGGATAGCGCATCATTGAGTGCGGTGGCATTCTGAGCTGCATTTCCGCCGCCGCCTGCAGCGCCGCTGTGTGGAGCATGACAGGCGGAGCATCCGCGACCCCCATTTTGGTGAGCGCCGAGAACATCGACTCCGACTACACCTGATCCCGCGGTGTAGGTCTGTGCTGCGGCTGTGCCAATTGCAAAGAAGACTAAGACGACGAGTAGCAGAATCTTCTTCATGGAGATGATCCTCCACGATTCGCAAAGTGGGAACAGCATCGCGTAACAAACAAGTTTAGACATAGAAAAGAAGAACCTTCGGTGAGAACGATCACTCAGTGACGTGCGTGGAGGGCTATGAAGATTGTGCCGGTCGCAGTGACGCAGATCACGCTTGCAGGTGAGAATGGTGGGGCAATGTTGGGATCTGTCTGGTCACGCCTACAGACTTAGCGTCTGACAACCGCGCGGTGGGTCACCGTCGATACTGTTCCGCTTGAGGCGTGCGCGGTGCCATGACAAACCAAAGAGCAGCTGTTGGTTGTGCGGTTATAGCTGACTGGGGTCGCTCCGTTCGGAGCGACTACATTCAAATCGAAATTGATCAGGCGCTCGCCAGTAATGTTGCTGGTCGAAGCTCCCATCCCATGGGCGGTATGGCATGTGGAGCACGTGAATCCTGCGTTGATGTGCAGAGCATGCTGATTCCAACTGGTATTGTTCATGATCTGGTTTTGCAGATCATGGCATTTGCCACAGAGAGCGTAAGGGCCATTCACGCTGAGATCGGGATTGGGAAAAAGATTGGTGATGAGTTGTCCGGGGGCCGGTGCCTGGCTGAATTCGTAGCGGCGTTCCAGCAGATGAGTCCATTTCGATCCGTGAGGACCATTCGGGCCAGTGCCACCGAATTCACGATTATCGTCGCTGTTGTGGCAGTCGGAGCAGTAGATGCGAATGCCCATCGCCCGTCCCTGTGTCCTCCCATCGAGATTCAACATAAAACTCAAGAGACTAGGCTGGGGCAGAACGCTGCTGCGATCGTGCATCACGGGATGGCTTGAGGTCGCAGTGGAAGACATCTGCGGGATGAGATTCAGCGGATCGCTTCCGGTGAGGGTGCGGTTAGGCGCGTATCCGAAGACCGTCAGAGTTTGTTTGCCGGCGCTGGTGCCGTGGCAGCGCAGGCAAGTTTCGAATTGATTCACGGCTGGCGTCAGAACGGTAGTGCCGTCGCTCGCACTGATTCCGATCGCCCCGGCCTGCGAAGGACGAATGGTTGGCGGCAGCGTTGAAGAGAACGAACTTACTGCCATGGAGGCATGTGGACTGTGGCAATCGACGCAAGTGGCATGACGATTGTTGTTCAACAGGGCAGGTTCCGCGGTGTCATGCGTGTTCACGCCCGAAGGATAGGGATGTGAAATCTTGGCGAACTCGGCGTAAACGTTCGCAATTGCCGGCGAAATATTCGAACCGCCATTGTGGCACGTGATGCAGTTCTGGGTGGATGCATCCATGTTCGGCACCGATGGAACAGGTCCGCGAAGCAATCTTGCGCCTGCAACGGAATTGTGTGGCATGTGGCAGGAGAGGCAGGCATTGCGTGCGACCGTGGGATAGTTGCCGAGTACTGGTGCATTCGAAATCCCATTTCCAGCGGTGGCGTGAATGCTGCCCAGCCACTGCGCCAAAGGATTGCTTTGGCCGTTAACAGTGCGCTGATTGGGTTCATGGCAGGCCAGGCACAGCTGTCCATTGGAACTGTCTCGCAGCAAGAAGTTCTTCGAGACGAGGTCAACAAACTGATTGTGCGGGGTGTGGCAACTGGTGCACTCGACGTTGTTGTTGATGAGCTTCACCTGCTTCAGCGGATCGGCTGTCGTATGACTGGTAACCAGCGAAGGCACCAGATCGGGGGCGTCGACCAGCGGCAGTTTCATGCTGAACGGATGCGATCCCTGCAGATTGTTGCCGAAAACGTCGGCAGGATACATGTTGCCGGTCGTCCGGATCGTGCCGAAGGGCTGGGTTTGTCCGACGGCGACGGTGCCATCATGGCAGCTCAGGCAGAGGCTGCTGTCGGCTCCAAGCATTGGTTGCTGCGTAGTATTGTGGAGTGTCGTGCTGGTATAAGTCTGGTACGTCTGTTGCGACAGGGTCTGGCTCCAGAGCGTGGAACTCGTATTCTGCACACCAGAATGCGGAACATGGCAATACAGGCACGGATCCAGGGCGCCTTTGACCGGCCCGGTTCCGCTCAACGACATGTTATGCGAGCCCAGCACGTCGCCCGAGACTTGCGCCAGACCGCGCGGCGTATACATCCCGCCCGACAGCAATAGGATGACTGCCAGCACTCTCTTCATGGCTGACCTCCCTGTGCTTGCCGGGGCAATCCGGAATATTTGAAGACCTGGATGCGCCGATTGAAAGAATCGACAACAAAGATGCGGTCATCCCGGTCAATGAACAATCCCGACGGAAGCTGGAATTGACCCAGCCCCGTGCCGCGGCCCCCGAAGTAATACAGTAGTCTGCCCTCCTGATCAAAAATCTGCACCACACCCATCAACCCGTCGACCACGTATAGATGACCTTCGGAATCGATGCCAATGCCCTTGGGACGGAACATTCCGCCGATCGAATCGCCGACTTTCCCCACCTCGGTTTGAAAAACTCCCGAGCGGTCGAGGAACTGCACGCGGAAGTTCATGGCATCGACAACGAAGAGATTCTGCTCGTGAACCAGCACCTCCGTGGGGAGATTGAATTCGAGATTCCCATTGCCTCTCTGGCCAATGGTCTGAAGAACGCTGCCCTTCATGTCGAGGACGTAAATCTTGTCGCGCAGCGTGTCGGTGACATAAATGCGGTTAGCAGCGGAATCGACGGCGATTCCCGTCGGCCTCTTGAAGTAGCCTTCACCGCCTTTCAGGCTGCCAATCGTCCGGCGGAACTTGCCGCTGGGATCGAAGACGAAGATCTTGCCTGCCTCAGAGTCAGTGACGTAGATATTGTCCTGGGCATCGACCGCGACGCATTGCGGCGTGCGCATCGCATCTTTGTCTTTATCGCGCCGCTCGATGAACTTGTACTTGTGATTGTCGAAATCGAAGATGTGTATGCCGTTGGCTCCAGGATCGGTCACAATGGCTCGTCCCCGCGAGTCAACGGCAATGCTGTAGGGGCGAACCAGCTCCGGGTGGTCCGGTTCGCCGATAACCACATCGACCAGCTTGGTCCAGAATCCGCGTTTGCCCTCGACTTCCTTTTCGGAGCGGAAGCTGCGCTCGAAATGCAGCTTGCGTCCTCCTTCGAGCAGCAGATCAGGCGGAGGCGGCTCGATGGTCTTCTCGCGACGCACTTTCGTGGCCCACATGGGGGTTATCAGCAGGACCATCATTGCCAGTCCCGTCCCCATACGAGAAAACCGGCCCGCGCTTAAAAGAAGTTGAACCATCTCGAGATCCCAATGTAGTAATTTGTGACGTCAAGTGGTTGCGTACCCAATGCCCCGATCGATTGATTCAGTCGCGTATACCCCGCCGTGACGAAGATCTTGCGCAGCCGGTATTGCATGGTTGCATTGATCAGCGTGTTGTCGGTATAGAGGTTCAACGACGGACTGATCGTGCTTCCATTCGATTTCGCCCAGGCGCCGCTGACAATGAGACGACGCATGGGAGTAATTCCCAGGCTCACCCCGTATCCCGTGGAATCATAAGACGTGAAGGTGTTTGGAGCTAGTACCTGGGTGGGGAGGGTCGTTGGAACGGGTACAAGTCCCGCGGCCGTGAACAGGGCCAGTCCGCTCGACTTATCGTAATAGGCGTTAATGGAATTCCCGCGATAGATGAAGCCACTCCAGACGCGATTCGCGCTGCTGGTCGTACCGGAGTTGGCCGTCACGCCGCTATGCGATCCGCTATACCCTGCCATGAAATACTTCCGATCCCCGATGCGGCGCCGTACGCTTCCCAGGTAGCTGTAATACGAAGTCGTATAGACCAGCATCACTGTCTGCACGTTTTGGGCATAACTGAAGTTTGCGCCCAGGTCCCAACCCCAAAACTTCCGGTCGTAGTTCACATTTCCCACAAAACCGACTCCGGTGTTATTCGCCTGTTGTGCGGTGTCGACCACTCCCACGGAGAATGAGAGGCCTTTCACGAGCGAATGATCGAAATTGAAATTTGCGCTGCCGCCAAATTGAGTGGCCGAATAGCTCTGGCCCAGAAACGACTGGTTTTCATAAGCGACGCTGGCCTGAAGGCCCAAGGTGGTTATGACCTGATAAAAGACGTTGCTTCCGACCAGGTAAGAATGAAAGCTGTCAGCCACGCTGGTATTTACTGCGGTCCCTGCATTTAACGCTGCGACCGGTACGTTTCCGAGGAGACTGTCATTGTACGTACCCTCGAAAGACACACCCAGTTGATTCGTCGGATGGAACGCTGCAGTTGCGTTCACTGTGTCTGAATTGCCGGAATTATTCGCACTGAACGCATTCTGGTAGTCGTAGTTGTAGCTCAGCCGGTTCCAACTCAGTCCGAAGCTTCCAGTCATCGGCAGCGAATGTTGAAGCGTCGCTCCGTAGTCGTTGCTTGAACTGAGAGTCGTGAAAGGCGATTGTCCTGTCTCGAGAAGTTCAGAGAAATACGTGTCCGTCGTTCGATGCTGGAACTGGCCGGTCATCAGGAATCCATCCCAGTTATACGTGGACATGATATTCAGCAGGCGGTCGTTTTCCGTGTCGGTGCCGGGGATGCCAATCAGGTCGTTGGAAGTATTTCCAATCGTATAGTTGGCGGTAAGCGTAGGCCAGTCGGGAATGAGCGCGCTCCAGCCTACGCCGAAGCTTTGCGTATTCTGGCGTTGTGCCAGGCCAAGGTCCGATCCCGGGACACCAAAAGCGTTGGTGTCATTGAACAGCTTGTTATAGGAGATCGATCCCGGAAAATGGCTTCCGCTGAACAGATTCACATTCGACGAGAGCCCGCTTGAATTGCTCAGACTGCCGAAAATCGAGTTCGTTTGTTCGCGGTTGTAAAAGGGACTGACATTGAAGTTCAGAAAGTTCGGATTGTAATAGTTGCCCGAGAGTGTTCCGTTCCCCATGAAACCCATCGCGTGGTCGGAAACGCCTCCATTCATTCCTCCGGCATACGTGAATCCCACGTTGCCGCTGAGATTCATGCGGAGATCATCACCAACCTGAAGTTGGGCGAAGCAGGGAAGAGACAGGAGTGCGATGGCGCCAAGTGCGCAACCGAAGGCTCGAATTCTGGAAGTCCCCAGCATTCCTCGTCTGTTTTCGGCCATCAATTTCCAGGGAGTTGCTCGTTCTCCCGCGTTGGCCAGATGATTCACAGGACCTCGATTTTTGCCGTCTTTCGCAATTTCTTGTTCAATGCCGAGCGCAGTTCCTCGGTCTTCTGCTTTTGCATATCCGTAATCAGCTTTGCCTTGACCTCATCGAAGGGGATAGTTCCAGCCGGAATGTGAGCGTTCAGGCGGAACAGCGTATAGGCCGGTCCGAGTTGGATCAGATCGCTGACCTGGCCGGGTTTCATCGCGAGCGCGGCTTTCACAACCGGTGGTGGAAGCTTGTCCCGCTCCACTGCCTTCCGGTCGCCCATGTTGACGTGCCAGTCGTCCTCCGAAACCCTCTCGGCAAGCAGTCCGAACGCCTGATAGGTTTTCGTCGCCTTTGCCTCTTTGATCGCACTCTCAGCTTTCTTGCGCGCCTCCTCCTGGTTATCTTTCGTCGGATTCGGAGGAGGAATGATAGAAATCGTCTGAATGCTGAACATCTCTGGCCGGCGGAACTTTTCTGGATTGGCTTTGTAATAGGCTCGCGCCTGCGCTTCGCTCACTCGCGCCTTCTCGCGGACTTCGGTTTTCAGCATCTGTTCAATCAGCAGCGATCGACGGATCTTTTCGCGTAACAGTTGCTGCGATCCGTGCACTTCGTTCTGCACGACCTGGTTGTATTCCTGCTCGGTCGGGAACTGATTGCGGAATTCAATTTCCGCCTGCTTCATGCGCTCAGGAGCGACGGTGCGCTTTTCGCGCAGCGCTTCCTGATAGAGCAACTCTTCAAAGATGATCATCTGCAGAGCGCCCTTGCGCATTTCAGGCTCCATCGCCTTGGGCACCGATCCGTTGTGAATGTTCTGGTAAGGGAAGATCGCCTGCTCTTCGCGAATCAGATCGCGTTCAGTAAGGATTGCGCCATTCACGCGTGCCACCGGCTTACCGGGACCCGGAGGCAGAGTTGGAACTGATGCAGCCCCAGTCGAGGTTGCTGTTGCGGATGGAACGGCGAGCGTGGGAGCGTGGGAAGCAACGACCTGCGCCTGCACGCTCAACGCTGCTGCCAGCAAAACTAGACCAATAATCTTTTTGTCATTCTGACCGAATCGAAGAATCTGCCGATCCACCCAAAGAAGCAGATTCTTCGCGCCAAGCGCGGGCACGCGGAGTGCCAACTCCCTTGCGGTGATCACTGCCCATCGCGTTTGTGCAGATCCTGTCATTTCAATCCTTTCTTGAAAAACGGGGGAGAGAAAACTTTCTCTCCCCAAATCAAAGCAACCTTAGAACTGCGTCTTTACCGTGGTGATTCCAGCGGACTCGTTGGACTCGCCGAAATGGCACTGACGGCAGAACTGCGTGGTTGAAGCAGCCAGGGTCGGGTTGTTGTTGCCCGCTCCCGGGTTATAAGGACCGTTAATGAAGAAGTACGTCGGGTAGTTTCCGCCGGAGATGATGGCGGAAGCAGCCTGTTTGCCGCGCGGGGCGGTGTAGACGTACATCGCGTGCTGGTTGTGGCAGGTGGTGCAGGTCAGGAACGCATCAGCCGGGTTGGTATCTCCAGCTGGGATGGAAACGCCCCAGCCCCAGGCGCTGCCGGCGATCGCCGGATAGCCATAGTTGGCAGCGAATGAAACGTATGCTGACGAGTTGGGTGCGATGTTGGTGATGCCATTGGTTGCATCCACAGTGATGGTCAACGGGCTGGTCGTAGCGTTGTTAGTCCACACACGCGCCGCGCCCAGAGTCGCCTGAACGCCAACCGGGTGATCGTTTCCGTATCCCGAGGTGTTGCCATTGCCGCTGTCGTTGCCGAGCAGCGTCGGGATTGGACGGGTTCCATACACGCCGGCAGGCAGCAGGTTCATTCTCTGCTCCCAGGATTGCCCGTTCATCATCTGCCCTTTGGCCACGACGCCGTCATGGCAGGCCAGGCACATGGTGATCTGGCGCAATTCATCCTGCTGGGTGGTGTAGGCGGTTGCTTCCGCAGGAAGCGTTTCCGTATAGCCACCGACCAGCGTGATTGAATATCCCAACAGTGGAGTTACGTCTTGTCCGAACAGCGCGTTGCTGCCGGAGAGAGGATCATTGAATGCAGCCGCGTTGCTGGCAACGTTTCCGCCGCCGCCGGCCGCGCCGCTGTGCGGAGCATGGCAGCCCGCGCAGCCGCGGCCGCCGTTCTGGTGGGCACCGAGGATATCAATACCCGTCAGACCGGAGCCTTGAGTGTAGGTCTGCGCCGCTGCCATTCCGACAGCGAGCAGAGCTACGAGCACGACGAAGAGTAGCTTTTTCATAAAAGTTTGAAGCCTCCTTAGTAACAGCTGTTACAGCGACTTCTCTCGAACTCCGGAGCCAGCTTGCGCCAGCCCCGGTTTTGGCCATCCGCGGAACGGCCAAACTCTATTGCGGCTTTGGAGCCGCAGAATTCGTTGACGGCGCTGCCGGAGCCGCTGTCTCTGGCTTGCTGTCTGCCGTCGTGGGCGTCTTTGCCTGCTGCGCCCTTTTCTTGTCGATCTCTGCCAGGCGCTCTTTGATCTGCGCCCGCGCATCGTCATCGGTGAAGTAGCGGAACATCTGCACTCGGCCTGGGTACTGCTCCGAGGTGAAAATGCGGTCGTTTTTATCGATGTAGAGTCCGGCCAGTGCCCGGAACTGACCCGGGAACAATCCGTGTCCGCCCATCCACATGAGGAATTGCCCTTCCGGCGTGTAGCACTGCAGGATGTCCAACATGCCGTCGGCCACCCAGACGTGGCCATCGGAATCAATCGCAATGCCTTTGGGCCGCGAGAAATATCCCGGGCGGTCGCCTTGCTGGCCCCAGGCGCGGATGAAGTTGCCGTCCGCATCGAAGATCTCGACGCGGTTGTTGAACATATCGGTGACGTACAGGTTTCCGTCGCTGTCGACGGCCACATCTTCAGGAGCCGCGAATTGCCCCGGTTCCGTCAGGGAATGCTTTTTGCCCGCTGTCCCCATCTTGCGGATCAGCGTCAGTTTGTCGGCGTCGTAGACCAGAACCTGGTCGAGACCGGCATCGGCTACATAAAGGAAGCGATTCTCGTTATCAATCGCCATTCCTGCCGGATCGATCAGGCCCCCGCTGATCGAGCCTTCGATCTTGTGGTCTTTGTCGAAGACCACGATGCGGTGCAGCCGGGTGTCGGAGACGAAGAGGCGGTCGGAATCATCAATGGCCAATCCGATGATGTCGCCGAAGTGGGCATCGTTCCCGTTTTTGATCATCTTCAAGTCTTTGGTTTCCGTGTTGAAGATGAACACTGCGCCGACTTTTCCGTCGGCAACATAGACGTTGCCTTTTGAATCGACGGCCAGGCCGTAAGGAGTCCAGAGCGCGAACAGCGGCTTGTTGATCTGCTTCTGGTCGGCGCTCTCGGCGCCCGCCATGCGATCCATCCACGAAGACTTCTTCTTTGCAGGCGCTGGATTGTACTTATCGCAGCAGAAGTAATTCAGGTACTTGACTCGCGTCGGAGCCGGAGGATTCGGCCACACCAGTTTCGAGTAATCAATTTCTTGCAGAATGTTCTTTTGTGCGGGAGCCTCTTGTGTTTTTTTCTTTTTCTTTTCTGCGTGCAGAGCCGTGGCCAGGCTCAGGCAGAGCGCCACTGTGCCCAGCATTGCCGCGATTCGAAACCAGCCGTGTATGTATCCGCGCTTCATCATTTTGGTTTCCCGCTTTGCGCTGGCGGCGCGGCCTTTTGCGGCTGGCTCTGCGCCGCTCCGCCCTGCGGTCCCTGCACCATGTTCGAGTGGCAGGTCATGCAGAACGCCATGTTGTTCTGTTGATCCTTCACCAGCATTCCGGCGTACGCTCCGGAGTGCGGTTGATGGCAGGTCAGGCAGTTGATCGGCTTCAGGACCTTATTGACATCGGTCGGATCCATGATGTCGGTCACTGGATGACGATCCACCGGGTGTCCGTGTCCGTACTGAATTGGCAGGAGAATCACTTTGCGGAAGTAGTCTTCCGGCAGCTTTACCTGTCCGTTGAAGATCGTGACCAGATGCTCGCTCTCGAGCTTCTGCGGGTTCGCATCCGGCCCATGGCATTCCAGGCAGAGCTTGTTGATGTTGGCCGTGCGCAGCAGGTGATCGTTGTCACCGCCATGCGGCGTGTGGCAGGTGGCGCAGCCCTGTTTGAAAGCCGGCTGATGCAAGACTGCTTTCTTCATCTGGTCGGCCTGGTCGGTATGGCAGGCCAGGCATGCCCGGACCGGATCGGGTTGCAGGAACCCCGGCGTTTTTCCGGCGTGCGGGTTGTGGCACGCGATGCACTCGCCCTGCGCACCCGGATGCTGCACCTTCGCCTTGTCGATTTCCTCTCCTTTATCGGAGTGGCAGGTAAGGCAGAGAGCACGGCTGTCGGTATTCGTCAGGACGACTTTGCCATCCTTTGCCGGCTGATGGCAGGAATCGCACATCTTGTTCTCGAAGGGATTGTGCAGGAATGCCTGCATCAGCTTCGGTTTGTCCGACTGGTGCGGGTTGTGGCACTGCACGCAGTTGGCGGTTCCAAACGGTTGTCCCTGGTGCGCCTTTTGCAGATCGGCGTCTTTCACATCGTGGCAATCGACGCAAAGTGCAGGAACACCTTTCTTCAGGTGCGCTGCAAATTCGATCTTTTCCGGATCGCCATTCTTGTGAGTCAGGTGGCAGGTATCGCATCCCATATCGAGAGCGGCGTGCCGGCTGCCGCCTTTGGGAACGTTCACGCCGATGTTGTGGCATTGCAGGCAGAGGTTGTCTTTGCTCGTGTCGCCGACTTCGGCCTTCAGCAGATGGTTGGGAAAATCCGACTCGTGCGGGTCGTGGCATTTCACGCAATCGCGCACCGCCGGAGGATGCATCGTTTGTCCCGGCTGCACCTTCTTATCGTCATGGCAGCTCAGGCACAGCGCCTGCGTGGTGGTCGTGATCAGTTTCACGCGGGTGACATCACGGTTAACCCGCACTTCGTGACAACTCATGCATCCCGTCGCAATCGCCGAATGCACGAATTTGCCTTTACCCTTATCCTCGTGACACTCCAGGCACTTCGCCGAGTCGACGTTTTTATCGAGCGGGACCGGATGAATCTTCGCGAAAGCCGAAGCGCCGAACAGGAGCACGACCGTGAGCAGGTAAGACAACCTGGGGAGGGCTGCGCGCCTGGAGGCGAAGGTCGATCGTTTGTGGACGATTGGCACCATGGCTATGGAGTGCAAGTGCAAGAGCCTCGCCTAACTTCCTCCACCACGTGCTTGACTTGGAATGCGGTTGTAAGTTCAAGAAATTACAGTTCTTGCTTGCGCCGCGATTGTGTTGAGATTTTCCGCACAACATTTCTTTCCGCACCAAAATGGGCTTTCTGCCACATTGCCACTGGTGAAATCACCCATTAGAGGATGGGAGAAAAACCAGTGGGTCAACTCCGGTATGTGATTGAAATCACAAACATTTTTGTGGGTGAAATCACAGCCTCACCGCTTTTTGAATGAGTGTTATGGCTCAGAAAGCAGATGGGGGAGTTCGGGAGCATCCGGCAATCCTATTGAGCAGCAATGACTTTAGCGGGTTGTCCGTAAGTGGCGCGGGAAATGCATAAGCAAGATCGAAGAGGAAGATATGGCCCTGACACTTGGATCGGCTCCGCGGAAAGTTTGGCAGACTTTGAGTTCGATCAAGACTGGCGTCGTCCTGATTATCCTGGTCGTGATCTTTTCGGCCGCCGGCACCGTGATTTTGCAGCGTCCGATGACCGATCCCGATGACATGCAGCGCGCCTACTCTCCCGACATGCTGCGCTTCCTCGATTTCACCGGACTGACTGACGTCTATCACACGCGCTGGTTTATCGCGCTGCTGCTGCTAGTCAGTTTGAGCATTATTGCCGCGTCAATCGAGCGCTTCCCGAATTCCTGGCGCTACTATGCGCGTCCTTATAAGAGCCCGGACGCCAGCTTCCGCAGGGTTCTTGCCACACAGGTCAGCATTCCGATCCTGCAGGAAGAGCAGGGTTTAAGCGCGGCAGAGCGGGCATTCCGCAAGATGGGATTGAGGGCTGAGCGGATTGTGCGTCCCCAGAGTTTTTCGTTGTTTTCCGAGCGTCATCGTGTCTCCGAGATGGCGGTGTATATCGTCCACGCAAGTCTACTGTTGATCTTTCTGGGCGGCATCGTTGACGCGCTCTGGGGATGGCGTGGCTTTATCATGCTGACCCCCGGCAGCCAAACGAGTGCAGTGGAACTGCGAACCGGGGCGACGCGCACCATGCCGTTCGAACTCCGCTGCGATGGGACCGGGGAAGAAATTTACGCCGACGGAAGCCCCAAGCGCTGGTGGTCCAAGTTAGCCGTTGTCAAAAATGGACGGGACGTTGCGCGCAAAGAAATCTCGGTTAACGATCCAATGGTCTATCGAGGAGTGCGCTTCTACCAGGCGAGCTATGGACGCACGGGCAAGATCGATCGCTTGATTCTGAATGTCACTCCAGCGAACGATCCCAAAGCTCAACCCAGAGAAATTTCACTGGCCATGAACCAGCCGGTTGTGCTGGACGCGGATACCTCGGTCGAAATGACCGAATTCATTCCCGACTACGTGGTGCAGGACGGCCACGTTTACACGCGTAGCAACGATGTTCAGAACCCTGCCGTGCACCTGGTTGTCACGTCGCAAAAAACAAAGAAAGCGGTGAATGTCTGGTTCCCGGAAATTCCTGGTTTCGCCGAGAATGCGGCGTCGCCCTACACGTTCGACCCGAAGGATCTGAAGACCGGTTACTACACCGGACTGCAGGTTTCCCATGAGCCCGGGCAGTGGGCCGTCTGGGCTGGAGTCATTCTGATGGCCATCGGCCTCAGTTTCGTGTTCTACATCGTGCACCAGCGCTACTGGGTTGTGCCGGTGCACGACGCAGATACGGGCGCGATCACACTTTGGATCGGCGGAGCAGCCAATCGTAACCGTGACGCGTTTGAACACAAATTCGAAAAGCTGGTAGCGGAAATCAAAAAAGAACTACCCGCCCAGGCTAGGGCCACGCGATCCGTACGGACCGCACAGATCGCCGGGAAATAGATCCCGGAAGGAGAATTCGAATGGCGCGAGCAAGAGCAGAGCAGCAACCCTCGACCGGCAGCACACTGGTTGTGCTCGTGGGACTGGGCATTGCTTTTCTTCTGTTCATGGCGTTCTTGAACGTGGTGAAGTCGGGTAATGTCCTCAACGAAGCCAACCTGCTGTATGCCTCACTGATTTTTTATGCAGGGGCGGGAGCCCTATATCTCGGCTTCGGCGTGACCGCCAATGAGTCCTACGTGAAGTTTGCGTCCTTTGCCACATGGGCAGGGCTGCTCGCCAACACCGGCGCGGTTCTGCACCGCTGGTATGAAGCAGGACACCCGCCATTCGCCAGCCTCTATGAAATGCTTTTGATGTTTGTATGGACTCTGGCTGCTCTCACGCTGGTTGCCGAAAAAGTCTATGGAGTGAAAGTCATCGGCACCGTGACCATGCCGGTAGCGATTGTCGGCGTGGTGCTGATGCAGTTACTGCGCACAGATGTCCGGCCACTGGTTCCTGCATTGCAATCGACATGGCTGCATGTGCACGTCAGTCTGGCCATGCTGGCCTACGCGGCATGCGCTCTGAGTTTCGCACTCTCCATGATGTTTCTCATCCAGGACAAGGTCCAAACCGAGACATTTCTCGCCGGAACCAGCCTGTTTACGGCGGGTATCTACGCAGCAATCCTGAGCCGCTTCGAGAAATGGGGCGGACTGAGCGTGATCGCCTGGGATGCAGAAAACCGAACCGAAGTATTTCTCTCGCGCGGTGTGAGGCTGTTTGTGACCATCCCCGACCTGGGCTGGCTCATGGTCATCGTCTTTGCCGCCACGTTGGCGCCCCTCGCTCTCTATGCACTGGGAGTGTGGAAAAAGGATGAAGGCTTTCTCGCCACTGCAAACCGAGCTGTGTTTGTGAGTATCCTTCTGCAGATTTTAGCCCTCGCCTTTTTTCTACTTCGAGCCAACAATGGACAGTATTCGTCACTTGATGCCGATGGTGTCTACGCCACCAGTCTAGCCGCAAGTCCGTTTATCCTCTCCGGGTTAGTCGGGGGAATCTTCGCCAACCTGCTCTATCTGCTCCTGCTCTGGCGCCGGACGGACCTGGAACGATTGCTGCCCGATGCCGATGCGCTTGACCGGCTGACCTACAAGACGATTTGTGTAGCCTTCCCCCTATTAACCCTCATGATTGCCGCAGGCGCCTACTGGGCGAACCGGGCTTGGGGCTCGTATTGGAGCTGGGATCCTAAGGAAACATGGGCCGCGATTACATGGTTGATATACGCCGGCTATCTACACATGCGCATTACTCGCGGGTGGCGGGGACGCAGGGCGGCCTACTTCGCAATTCTGGGCTTCGCGGTAGTGATGTTTACTTTCTTCGGAGTAACTTACCTGCTTCCGGGATTGCATGCATATGCCTGAGTCTGTCACGCTGAAATCGAAGTCCGATGGGCGCTCGAAGATGGATTTGGTCGTAGCTTCGGATTCTGTCGTCGAAACGCGGGATGAGTACAGACGTTGGGACGGGGTGGTGGATCCATTGGGCGAAACTTCTGTGGGGAACGAGCACGCGGCCGGGGAAGACGCTTCCTCGTTCCGTATCAACTGGGAAATCAAGGCTCTGATGCCGATTGCCAGTGTTTTGCTGGGCGGCATGCTGCTGTTCCTTTTGGCAACCCTCTCCTGGCGCGATCCCGAGCGGCACACCGTACTGTTCGTTGCGGGTGCCGGCGCGGTGGCAATCTGCGGCGCGTTGCTGGTCGTTCTCACCTACATGATCCAGCGGCCCATGGTCGAATTGCAGCAGAAAATTGCGCAACTCGGCGAAGGCAATCTGGATGTCTCCGTCAGTTTCTCCCAGCGCAATGACGAAATTGGCGATCTCGGCCGCAATTTCAACCACATGGTGGCGCAGATTCGTGAGAACCAGCGTGAGATTGAAGAATTGCACCGGACGCAGATGTCCCGCGCAGAACATCTGGCGACCTTGGGAGAGCTGGCGACTGGACTGGCGCATGAGATTCGCAACCCTCTCGCCGGAATTGCCGGAGTCATCGAAATCATTGGGCGCGACCTCCCCACTTCCAGCCCGGCGCGGAGCGTGGTTAAAGATGTGCGGCAGGAGATTGCACGCATCAACCAGATTGTGACGGACCTGCTGCAAACCGCGCGCCCACACCCCCCGAATGTCAGCAAAAGCGACTTGAATACGACCGTCGAACATGCCGTGATGCTGGGGCGCCAACAGGCTGTCACAAGACATATCGAGATCAGTTTGAGCAAAGATCCTTCGCTGCCGGAAATCGAACATGACAGCGACCAGATGCATCAAGTTCTTCTGAACCTATTGCTCAATGCCATGCAGGCCATTGATGGCGAGGGTAAGGTCGCCGTCAATCTGCGGCGCCAGAAGGAATATGCGGTGATTGAAGTGGCGGATAATGGGCGAGGCATTGCGCCGGAAAACCTGCCGAACATCTTCCGCCCCTTCTTCACGACCAAAGGTGATGGGACCGGACTCGGATTATCCCTGGCGCGCCGCATTGTCGAAGATCATCAAGGGAGGATACAGGTTGTCAGCGGACTGGGCCGTGGGACTACCTTCACCGTGCTTCTGCCGATCGAGCGTTCGCCTGCGAAGCAGGCGCTATAGCCGCCTTTGGTGTTGCCCCTAGCGCTCGGAATCGAGCCTGCTCCGTAGTAAGCTATAGGGGGGATGCCTGTAGAGAAAATCTTGATTGTGGACGACGAGCGGCTCGTCCGCTGGTCGCTCCGGCAGAAGTGTGAAGAATGGGGATACCAGGTAGTTGAGGCCGCCGCGGGTGAACCCGGATTACGCTTAGCACAGCACGAAACCCCTGACCTGATCCTGCTCGATGTCCGCCTTCCGGACCTCAATGGGCTGCAAGTTCTCGAACAACTGAGAAAGAACGGTGATGCCCGGCAGGTCATCATGATCACTGCCGATCCCCAACTGGACGACGTTAAGAGCGCGCTCAAATTGGGAGCGTACGACTTCATCGGCAAGCCGCTGGATTTCGACGAACTCCGTGTAACGATTCAAAACGCCCTCGAAACCAATCGCTTGCGCAGCGAAGTTCAGAACTTGCGCGGCGAGGTCCGTCGCCGCACCGGCTACCATGAGGTTGTCGCGGTTTCGCCGAAGATGACCGAGTTGCTGAATTTTGTCCGCAAAGTCGCCGCCAGCGAGGCGACGACGATTCTGATTCAGGGCGAGAGTGGCACTGGCAAAGATCTCGTTGCGAAGGCGATTCATTACGAGAGCACGCGCCAGAACAGTCCGTTTGTAGCCATCAACTGCTCGGCCATCCCGGAGACCCTGATGGAGGCTGAATTGTTCGGCCATGAAAAGGGAGCCTTCACCGATGCCAAGCAGATGAAGAAGGGCCTCTTCGAAACAGCCGACGGCGGCACGTTGTTTCTGGACGAGATCGGCGAGCTTTCACCACTGCTGCAAGCCAAGCTGCTGCGCGTCCTGGAAGATCAGGTAATCCGGCGCGTGGGCGGCGTGCGCGACATGCAGGTGGATGTGCGCGTGATTGCGGCATCCAACCGCGACCTCGAGAAAGCCGTCCGCGAAGGGCAGTTCCGCCAGGATCTGTATTACCGGCTGGCGATCATCGCGATTTTCATTCCTCCGCTCCGCGAGAGAAATGAAGACATTCTGCCACTCGTTGATTTCTTCATTGAGCGCTATAACCGCAAGTTCAAAAAAGCGGTGCGCGGCATTACGCCCGAAACCAGGCGTTTGCTGCTGGCCCACAACTGGCCGGGAAATGTGCGTGAGCTCAAGAATTCGATCGAGCGCGCCATGATTCTTGAGGATGAGCCGATCTTGCGCCCGGTTTATATGCCCTTTGCCGTCGGCGAAGCGGCCCGCAGTGGATTAACCGCCTTCGAGCACAGCAGCACTTCCGGTGATTCCGGTTCTCGCCAACTGGCCAATGGGCGCACCCTTCCACGCCTTTACATCCCGGAGGAAGGAACTTCGCTTGAAGAAGTGGAGCGCGCCATGGTGGAGCTTGCCATGCGCCAGGCGAATGGCAATCAGACGCACGCCGCGCGCCTGCTCGATATCAGCCGCGACGCTTTGCGCTACAAGCTCAAGAAATTCGACTTGCTGCCGGGCGATGAAGAAGCCTCAGACTCTGTTCCTACGGAAAATTCCGCCGGCTGAAGTATCCTCATCCGAATGGTAACGACGTCGAGCACGACTGGAACGCCGTCCCGAGCCATTCTGCGTTGCGAGCATCTTTGCCGCACGGTAGGATCCAAGCAGATCGTCAACGACATTTCCTTTTCCCTCAATACTACCCAGACGCTCGCCATCGTCGGGCCAAGCGGATCAGGGAAAAGTTCTCTCCTGCGCTTGCTGAATCGGCTGGACGAACCAACTTCGGGAACCGTTTACTTCAACGAAGTCGATTATCGCCAAGTTGCGCCTCGCGAATTGCGGCGGCATATCGGCATGGTTACGCAGCGTCCATTCCTATTTCCAGGGTCTGTCGCGGAAAATCTTCAATTTGGTCCGAGGCAGCGTGGCGAAGAACTATCAGGCGATGGCGTGAGCAACCTTCTTGAGCGGGTGGGACTGCCAGGATTCAGCAGTCGCTCCATCAGCAATTTGTCAGGCGGCGAGGCGCAGCGCGTATCACTTGCGCGGGCACTGGCAAATTCCCCTTCCGTGTTGCTGATGGACGAGCCAACCTCCGCCCTCGACGACGAAGCCAAAAAAGGAGTTGAGTCCCTGATTCGGCAGATCATCGGTGATCAGCGGCTCACGTGTGTGTTGGTCACCCATGACACGGCCCAGGCTGCAAGGTTGGCAGATCACATTCTGGTGCTCGAAAGTGGACGCGTGGTTCGGATCGGGCCTACCAGCGAGGTGCTTCATGCTTCAGACAATCTTTAGAAGTCAGTTGTCGCTCGGACTTTCGCAGGCAGCTGTTGCGGCGGCACTAGCCATCACAGTTGCTATTCTGGCTCGGCGGCGAGGCATTCACCTGGAGCGCGAAACCTTAATCGCGCTGGTCCGAGGTCTGGCGCAGATTGTCGCCGTTGGGTCTGTTCTGGTTCTCATGCTGCGCGGCCCCCGCTGGACCGGGGGATTCCTTCTGGCCGCCATGATCGTGGCCGCGGGTGCGACCTCGGCCAAGCGAGCTAAAGGAATGCCCGGAGCATTTCGGGTTTCCGCCTATGCCATCGGGTCTGGTGCGGGATCGGTGATCGCGATTATGAGCTGGCTCGGCGTAATCGACGCCGCCATCACTTCTCTGGTTCCGGTAGGAAGTATGCTGATCGCTAATGCCATGAACACCAATGGCTTGGCTCTGAATCGCTTTCGATCCGAGGTGCTGGCGCATGTAGGCGAAGTGGAATCGGCTTTGGCTTTGGGAGCGGCGCCCTCGCAAAGCGTGGCGACATTTGTCCAATCCTCGTTTGAGTCGAGCTTGATTCCGGCGATCGATTCGCTGCGCTCCCTCGGAATCGTATGGATTCCCGGTCTCATGGCTGGCATGCTGCTTTCCGGTTCGCGGCCCGTCTATGCCGCCATCTATCAATTTGTAGTGCTGGCGATGATCTTCGCCTCTTCCGGGCTGACATCGCTGGTCAGCACGATCTTGATCCGCAGTCAGGTTTTCTCGCCTGCCGAACAACTGCTGTTGCGGCCCGAAGCGTAGGTTGCAGCAATCTCAATCGCCCGTGCGTGCGACCGTCGCACTGTCGTTCGAACCAAGCTGATTCATCAGGTGTTTCTGCACCAGATCCCATTCGGAACGCAGGATCATTTCTTTGATTGTGAACTTGCTTTCGTGACGTGCGTCGTCGAGGCGCACAGCCAGTTCGTTGTTATGGAAGCGGAAGTCGACGACGTCGGCTAACGGGATGAGTTGGTTAGCGGACCTGCCAGTAATGACAAAAACCACTTTGTCCGAAACCAGGGTGTATTCCGGGCAGGATTCCGATTCTGCGCCTGCGCTGGGCGGTCCGAAGGCGACCATGAACCCGCCGCGACGCCCGGGAAGACACTCCCCCATGCGCATGCGTACGACGGTCCCATGTTGATAGCCGAGCTGCACAGCCGAAGCCAAAGGGCACATACAGAACGCGAGAACGAGGCTCAATCCTGGTTTCGCAAACTTGAGATCAATGGCTTTCTTCATAGTAGTAGCCTCCGCGGCAATGGAAACGCAGGTTCAGATTGTGTTTGGGAAGAATCCGGAGCGAGTGAAAACCTGCCACATGCGTCGGGAGTGGGTACGTAACTACATAGGAAGCCTGCATGTCCGCCAGAACCGATTCGAGTGCGTTGGGAGTATCGCGCAGGAAAAAAGAACGGCCGCCCGTGGCTTCGGCCAGTTTTTGGAGCGTAGCGCTTCCTTTTGCGAAATCGGAGGGCTCGTTCAGATCCGCTCCATAGAGAACCGCTCCACTCTGAATCAGCGCTTTAAGAGCATCGGATGCCGACGTTCGACTAATCGTGTCATTGCCGTCGGAGAACAACAGCACCGCCTGCCGCACGCCTGCTATCTGGTGGTCTACCGCATACTGAGCGGCATACCTCAAGGTGTCGAACAGGGGTGTCTGTCCCGCGGGTGCGGTGGCAAAGAATTTTGGTTCCAAGAATGCGCAGTTTCGTTCGCAAACCACACGAGGCCGCAGTCCCGAGAAGGCAATCACCGAGATGGTATCGTCGACATTGCCCGACTCCTTCTGCACGAGCTGTTGCACGATTTTCGCTGCCGGGGCGAACCTGGAGTTCACCGATTCGCTTTCGTCGACCAATATCATCAGATCCAGAGACGTTTCATTCGAGTGCGTTAGGCTGCGGAAGTCGCGAATCACGATCCCGCTGTCAACCACGGCAAAGTCGTCGCGAGTGAGTGCGGTCATGAGACGATTGCGCTCATCGGTGGCGAAGAACGTAATCCGCACTTCGGAGGTGGCCGAGCGATAAGGCGTTGCTTCGGGATCCCTCGAACTGCGAGCCCGGAACACGCCGGGAAAGATGAGCAGAATCAGAGCAAAGGAGCACGCTTGTTTTGGAGACAGCATCGCCATTGCTGAGAACTTCGGCCATGGTGCTAAGGAACTCCAGCGCACCAAGGGCGATCGGTATTACGAACGTCATCTCGGGAAGCAGCAATTTCTAAAATCGAATCAGCTCTGGCATTACATGATGGGAATAGGTTCGGCCCGGCGATCAGTCCTGCATCCGATAGAATTGTCGGTTACTTCTTAACTTATGAAAATTGGTGTGCTAGCACTGCAGGGTGATTTCGACGCTCATCGCCGCCGCCTCGAAGAATTGGGGGCGGAGGTTGTCTTGGTCAAAAAACCGGAGCTGTTGGATGAGATCGATGGCCTCATCATCCCCGGCGGGGAATCGGGTACCTTTCTGAAGTTGTTGGGCGAAGCCGGATTCCAGAAGCTCAAGCAATTTGTCCGGCTGAAGCCGACGTTCGGCACTTGTGCGGGCGCGATTCTGTTAGCGAAAGAAGTCGAGAATCCGCCTCAGCCGGGACTGGGGGCGCTCAACATTCGCATCCGCCGCAATGCCTATGGACGCCAGGTCGATAGCTCAATCCGCGAAGGCAAGTTCCTCGACCAGTCGCCCTTGGAAATGGTCTTCATCCGCGCGCCGAAAATCGAACATATCGGACCGGGCGTGGACGTGATCGCAACTGAGGGCAAGGATCCAGTCGCGGTGCGCCAGGGAAAAGTTATGGCCGCGACATTTCATCCGGAACTCTCCGACGATGCGCGCATCCATCAGGCGTTCCTCGACCTGGTGGCCGGACGACCAGGCAGCCATTGATCGATTGACAACCCGGCTAGTACCCATGACAGGAGAAAAGAAGCCGGAAACCGTATACACTCGGATTTGATGGCTGGAGTACTTCGGCAGGTCCAGTGGGTAATTTGGCTGCTTCTTCTGGGGACGCTGGCAGCGGCTTGGGGACAGGCTTCGTCTGCCACCCAGGAACCGCCCGCTTCCAGCCAAAGTACGAACAGCACCAATCAGCCGGACACGGCAAATTCCTCTTCCCAAGCTAAGGGGACCTCTCAGACTCCAACTCCAAACGCTCCTCCAAAAGACAAAGACCAAGGCCAAGTCAAGATCACTCCACAACAAGCGCAGGAACTATTCCAGTCCGTCGATGAAATCCTGGCATTCGACAGCAAGCAGACTGGCCTGCCCATCAAGAAGGAAGTGAAGCGGCGGCTGACCAGCCGCGAAGAGGTCGTGTCGTATCTCACCAAGCACATGAAAGACGAAGATACGAAACGGCTGCAGCGCTCCGAACTGGTCCTGAAAAAGTTCGGCCTGCTGCCGCGCGACTTCGATCTGGAAACGCTGCTGGTCGCACTGCTCAAGGAGCAGGTTGCGGGATATTACGATCCCAAAACAAAAACGGTGAATCTGCTCGACTGGGTGCCACTCGAAGAGCAAGAGCCGGTTATGGCTCACGAATTGACCCATGCCCTGCAGGATCAGGACATTAATCTCGATAAGTTCATGAAAAAGGGGGACAAGGATCTGGGCGAGATCAGGAAAGATCCGACTCCAGCGGACATCGAGAATGACGAGATCGACGACGCACGGGAAGCTGTGGTCGAAGGCCAGGCCGAGGCCGTGATGCTGCAATATGCGCTGGCCCCGGTGGGCAAGTCGATCGTGGATTCTCCAGACCTGGTCGCCGCCATGGAGTCCACCATGGTGAGCGGAACCCCGGACTCGAGCGTATTTCAGAAGGCCCCCATTTTCATGAAGGAGTCGCTGATCTTTCCCTACAGCTATGGCCTCGAATTCATCATCAAGCTGTGGGAGAAGGAGGGCAAAGAGAAAGCCTTCGCTGACGTGTTGAAGGATCCGCCGCATACGACGCGGCAGATCATGCAACCGGAAACTTACATTTCGGGCGAAAAAATCGATCCCATGCCGGTTGTGGATTTCGCGCGTGCCTTCAAGGAGTACAAGAAGTTCGATGTCGGCGCTATGGGCGAGTTCGACGTCGCCGTGCTGATGGATCAATACGTCGGCAAGCCGATTTCAAAACGAATCTATCCCGAATGGCGCGGCGGATATTACTTCGCCGCGCGCCCCAAGTCCGATCCAAATGCTCCCCTCGGATTGCTCTACGTGTCGCGCTGGTCGGGTCCCGAAAAGGCCTCGGAGTTCGCCGACATCTATGCTTCCTCTCTGAAAAAGCGATACAAGAAAGCCGAAGAAGTTGGGAACTCCCCGGAAAATCCCGCCGTCCGTGAGATCTCGATCCAGAATGATCAGTTAATCCCTGCGCCTCTGGTCAAGCTTGACGTTCTGCATGGTCGGCATGCATGGGCCACGGACGAAGGGACCGTGGTGATCGAGCAGAAGGACGATATGGTCTTCATCAGTGAGAGCCTGGATCCGGCGACTACGCAGGCAGCCGAAAAGGAAGTCTTCGGGAAGTAAGCCGCAGTTTCTATTCTTACCACCTGCTCGATGATCTGCTCTCTTTTCCCTCCGGCCCTGCAGCCAGAAAGGGCTCGACCGGAGCGTTGATCGTGAACTGTTTGCCGGCGCGCTCAATCGTGAGCTTGCGTTCCTGCCCCGGTTGTCCTTCGAGCAAAGACCATACCTGGCCCATGGTGGAACCGGCTACTGGAGTGCTGTCCACCGCTACGAGATGATCGCCTGGCTGCACACCGTCAACCGACGGCTTCCCCGCAAAATCCGGGACACCGATGATCGTATATTGTCCATCATCCTCGGGGCGCAAGGTGAGCCCAATGACATTGAACTCGGAAAAGCGGAAAGTACTGCCTATATCGAAATAGACTTTCGAGTGAGCGTAGTCTAAACCGATTCGATAGTTCAGGAGCGCCTGGCCGCCGAGAATTCCCGCCACTGGCAGACCCGCGCGCTTCTCCAGCCACGTCATCACATCCGGTGGAGTGCTTACCACAGGAACTCCCGACAAGAATATGGACCCGAACTGAATTCCTTCAATACGCATTACCTCCCCGTGCGCCTCTTCGGACGATCCCCACATGTTTGCCGGACCGATAGCGCCCGTCATCCGCGGCCACGCGGGGTTCTTCATTGCCAGCCGTTCAAAGATATCTTGCGACAGAAAGCTGATTGAGGAGCCCAGGTCGAGCGCAAGATTACACTTCTTATTTTCAAGCTCACTGATGAGGTGGATGAGCCCGTTGTCGGGATTGATCACTATCTTTGTGTCAATGCCGTTGAATTTCATCGTTCCCGGCTCGGCGATAGTGAATTCACGCTCCGGGAAATTCACCAGCACCTCGTAATTGCGAAGAACCGTTGAAGGCAGATTGATTTCCGCAGACATGCCGGGAGCCATGATCTCCGCTGCACTCGGCGTCTTCAGCGGAATGCGCACCGTCTTCACCGCGGTCAGCGGAATTCTCATCCCCTCAATTGCAATGGCCGGAGGCGGCGGTGCGGTGCATTGCTTATCACCGCAACTGATTTTTAGCCCCATCAAGGTGGCGACGTTTCGCGACATCGTGAGATCGGGATTGCCATTATCAACCCATCCCCGCACTCTCTTTGTCGTTCCATTCGGTAGCGGAAGATACACGTCAATGACGATGCGATCATGGTCAAGCGTGATCGGAACGGTCACGGATTTCTGCCCGGCCGTAGGCGTGTTCTGGGAAAATAAAAGGCCGGCCGCCAGCAACAGCACAAACAGAAAGCCTCGTTTCATATCGTCACAATTCTAATCATAGATATCGGCAACGGCACGCCGGCATGAACGATCGGTCTTGTATAATCGCCAGTTCTATTTTGAGCGTCACGCTGTTCCGGAGGAGCATTGCCACAAGCAGAAATCGGAATCATCGGCGGCAGCGGGTTGTATTCCATGCCCGGGTTGACGAAAACCAAAGAGGTGCGCGTGCGAACCCCGTTTGGCGCACCGTCAGATGCTTACGTTTGCGGCACACTCGAGGGACGCAAAGTCGCATTTCTGGCTCGCCATGGGCGCGGGCACCGCATTCTTCCCAGCGAACTGAACTTTCGTGCAAATATCCACGGCTTCAGGCAATTGGGCGTGGAGCGGATTCTCTCGATTTCTGCCGTCGGATCTCTCAAGGAAGAACACAAGCCGCTCGATTTCGTGATTCCCGATCAGTTCTTCGACCGTACCCGCCATCGCGTTGACACATTCTTCGGAAACGGGGTAGTCGCTCACATCGCATTTGCCGATCCCGTATGCGGCGAACTGGCTGGCATTGTCGCTTCTGCCTGCCGGAAGGCCAGGGTGAACGTGAAGCGCGGCGGCACCTATCTGTGCATGGAAGGTCCGCAATTTTCTACCAAGGCCGAGTCCAATGTATATCGTGGCCTTGGCATGGACGTGATCGGCATGACCAATCTGCAGGAGGCGAAACTGGCGCGCGAGGCCGAACTTTGCTACATCACCATCGCCATGGTCACCGATTATGACTGCTGGCATCCCCATCACGACTCCGTGACGGTTGACCAGATCGTCGCCGTGTTGCTAAAGAATGCCGAGCACGCTTGCTCGGTGGTCCGCGAATCGGTGGCCGCCATGCCACGCGAGCGGTCGTGCAAATGCGGATCGGCGCTGGCCCATGCCATACTGACTGATCCGAAAAAGATTCCTGCCGCGACAAAGCAGAAACTGAAGCTGATCCTCGGCAAGTATGTCGCGAAAGCGAAATAAATAGATCAAATCTACGAAAGGCCGCGAAGATCGCGGAAGGCTATTGGCTTAAATGAGCATCGTGGTGGTGGGTTCGGTTGCGTTTGACGATGTGACGTCGCCCTCGGGCAGCATTAAAGGAGTGTTGGCGGGAGCGGCGACCTATTTTTCGCTCGCCGCCAGCTACTTCACTCAGGTCCGCGTGATCGCGGTGGTCGGAGAAGATTTTGGCCCGGAGCAGGAACAGGTCTTCCAGAAGCGTGGGGTCGACATTCGAGGGATTGAACACGCGAAAGGAAAGACGTTCCGCTGGGGTGGTACCTACGGCGATAATTTGAATGAAGCCAAGACTGACTTCACTCACCTGAATGTCTTCGAGGGTTTTCACCCGCGCATTCCCAAAGAGTACGAGGATACCGAATTCCTGTTTCTCGCCAATATCCAGCCGACTCTGCAGGCGAATGTGCGGCGGCAGATGAAAGGCATCCGCCTGACCGGTTGCGACACCATGAACTACTGGATCAACGGAGCCCGTGGCGAATTGCTGGAAACCCTGAAAGTCGTCGATGTTCTGTTGATCAACGATACCGAGACAAAGATGCTGGCGGGCGAGACGAACCTTCCCCGGGCTGCGCATAAAGTTCTTGCCATGGGACCGAAGGCGCTTGTCATTAAACATGGGGAATACGGCGCCACCATCTTCTTCCGCGAAGGCGCTTTCGGCATCGGGCATCACCCATTCCGTGCTCCAACCCTGCCGATCGAGGAAGTAAAGGATCCCACCGGGGCCGGAGACTCGTTTGCCGGCGGATTTATGGGATACCTGGCCTCGCAGCAGGAACTGAATCGGGAAGTCTTGAAGCGCGCCCTGTTTTACGGAGGTGTGATGGGTTCGTTCGCCGTTGAACGCTTTGGCCCTGAGCGGTTGCAGTCGCTTACCCGCGAAGAGATTGAAGCTCGCTTTCAGATCTTCCGCGAACTGACTCATCTCGACTAATCTACAGAAATGCAAGCGCAAGCCAGTTCCGGCTGGGACTTCGAGATTCGGCTCGTGAGCTGGCTCGCCCTCTGTATTTCGGTTTTTTCCTTCCTTTACTACTACCGCACGGGCGACATCATGCTTTACGGTGACGCCGAGGCGCACATCAACATTGCGCGCCGCGTCTTCGACTCCAAAACGCCAGGTCCGCTGCAGCTTGGCACGGTGTGGTTGCCGCTCCCCCATCTCCTGATGATGCCATTCCTGGTTTCCGGCAAGCTTTGGACAACCGGTGTGGGCGGGTCCATCCCGTCGTTAGTGGCATACGTCTTCAGCGTGATCGGAATGTTTCGCTTGATGCGCGGTCTGTTCGGACAGGCAGAAGCGAAGAATCCCGGAGCGCATCCGGCCGCATGGCTGGCCGTCGCCGTCTATGCCTTCAATCCCAATCTGATTTATATGCAGACCACGGCGATGGGTGAAGCGCTGTATCTTGCGTTCTTCATCTGGGCAGTCGTCCACTTCGCCGAATATCTGCGCGGTAGGGCACACTCGTTATTGAAGTGCGGCTGGTGTTTGCTCGCCGCGTCTCTGACTCGCTACGACGGGTGGTTTCTCGCCGGGATACTGGCTGTCATCCTCATAATCCGCTGGGCGGTTCAACGAATATCGTTCCGACGACTCCTGGGGTTTGTTTTAATTGCGGCCGCGGCTCCCGCTTTGTGGCTAGCCTATAACGCAGCGGTCTATGGCAACCCGCTGGAATTTGAGAACGGCCCTTACTCGGCGAAGGCCATTGAGAAGCGTTCGGAGAATAGGAGTGCGCCCGGACATCCCGGCAGCGGGAACGTCTACGTGAGCGGCCTCTACTTCCTGAAGTCCGCCGAGTGGAACATGTCATCGAATGCGGCTCTGCAGCGGATTTGGGTTCTGCTGCTTTTTGCGTTTCTGGCAGGTCTGGCCTGGTTGATCCGATCGAATCGGATTCCCAGTTCCAGTTGGAGCTTGCTTCTATTCGCCATTCCACTGCCGTTTTATGCCTTGTCGGTTGCCTATGCGGGAGTTCCAATCTTCATTCCTTCGTGGTGGCCTTTCACGCAATACAACGTCCGCTATGGAATGCAACTCTTGCCGGCCTTTGCCGCTGCACTCGCCATCCTGCTTGTTTCGGCAAGCCATTTGAATCTTCGATCGCGCGCGGCCTCAATCGTGATCAATTTGTCGATTGTGGCATTCGTTGCCGGAAGCTATGCCTCCGTTTGGAAAGCGGCTCCCATCTGCCTGCGTGAAGCCCAGGTCAACATGCGCGGCCGCATTGCATTGGAAACGCAATTGGCGAAGTGGCTCGGCGTACTTCCGCCGAATTCGACATTGCTGATGTATCTCGGCAGTTATTCCGGGACCTTGCAACGCGCAGACATCCCGATCAGCCGCGTGATCAATGAGGGGAACCATCGCCCATGGAAACGGCCCACAGATCCTGACGGTCTTTGGGAGAGAGCCTTGGCCGACCCATCAAAGTACGCCAATTACGCCGTGGCGTTTGAAGGCGATCCCGTGTGGCAGGCCCTCCATGACCGGCATTTCAAAGAGTTGGTGGAAATTCAAACCACCGGTCAGCCGCGGACCGTCCTCTACTCGACTCGGTAATCATCCGGGTTAACCGGTCCTTCTGAAAAGTCGAAGAAAGCCGGTGTTAGAATCCGGCCAAGCAAAACATTTCAGCCTCAGCATGAACTGGCACCACATATTCGATTTGTTTCGCCGCGAGATGGCCACCGGCATTGTGGAGAACTCTCTGGCGCGGCTGGTGTTGGCTGCAGTTCTGGGTGGAATCATCGGGCTTGAACGCCAGATGAAGCGCCGTCGCGCGGGACTGCGAACCAACATGTTCATCTGCTTCGGCTCCGCGTTGTTTACCCTGCTTTCGCACGGATTGGCGGCCGAACCTTCCGACTACACCCGCATCGCGGCACAGATTATCCCCGGCATCGGCTTTATCGGCGCTGGATCGATTCTTCACGCGCGCGGCCTTACCACCGGAATCACCACGGCCGCCACAATGTTTGTCGTAGCCTCGGTCGGCATGGCTGCCGGTGGAGGCCTTTACCTGACAGCTATTTTTGCCACGCTCATCGTGCTGGCTGCACTATTCTCGCTGGGCCACTTCGAGATCACCTTCAACTTGAAAGACATTCTGGTGTGCTACGAGGTCACCGGCGGAAGTGTCGAGGAGGCCAGCAGCGAGGTCAACCGCATTCTGGAAGTGCAGCACCGCATGATGCAGAACGTCATGGTGGCGAACACTCCCGAGCACGTTCGCATTCAATTCGATGTGGATGCCTGCAATCGAGACCAGCAGAAACTTCTGCAGCAGTTGAAAGCCTCACCAGTGCTTCTAAACGTAACTGCCCTCGGTCCGGTGGAGCGCGAGTGAACTCTCCACGTCGCGCGGTGCCTTTCGTAAAAGCAAGTGCCTGCGGAAACGACTTCCTGCTGATTGGACTTTCCGCGATTGACGAGCTCGATCGGCAGCACCTTGCCGAGTTCACGCGCTGCATCTGCGATCGCCACAACGGCGTGGGAGCCGACGGAGTGGAATGGATTCTGCCCCACCCCGCCGCCGATATCGAGATTCGCCTTATCAATGCAGACGGCTCCGAAGCCGAGATCTCGGGAAACGGCACGCGATGTGTTGCGGCATATCTCTGTTCCGAATCGAAAAAGGAACGAGTCTCGATCCAGACCGGTGCCGGGTTGAAAATATGTACGCTGATTTCCCGGAGCGCCGCTGAATACGAATTCGAGGCGGACATGGGCGAGGCCGTTGCCGATCATGAACTCCCAATCCGCACAACTCGCGGCGAGGTTCGGGGCATCCCGGTCTCGATGGGCAATCCGCACTACGTGATATTCGTTCCCGAGTTTGCCCGCGATTGGCAGGCATTCGCCGCCGAAATTCAGAGAAATACTTTCTTTAAGCACGGCGTGAACGTTGAATTTGCAATACCCAAAGCCGACGATAACTTGCACCTAAGATTCTTCGAGCGAGGCGCGGGCGAGACCCAGTCTTCCGGAACAGGTTCCTGTGCCTCCGCCGTAGCTGCAATCGTAACCGGCAGAGCACATTCACCCGTGAAAGTTCACGCTCCCGGAGGCTCGCAGCTTGTCCGCCAGGAAGGTAGTCGAATTTTCCTTCGCGGTCCGGCGCGGCTGATCTGTCGTGGTGAATTCTTCGTACACTAGCCGAAGTCTTCCGCTTTGCGTAATCTGAATGCGCACTTCCAGTTCGATGCTTCAAATTCATCTATGACACGCATCAAACCTCCGGCTCTGCGTCCCGGCGATACGATTGCTATCGTCGCGCCGGGCAGCAGTATCAGCCGCGATGCGCTGGATGCCGGTTGCGAGGCTCTGCGCAGGGTGGGATATCAACCCCTCTTTCTGGATTCGATCTTCGATAGAGACCTCTACTTTGCCGGTTCTACCCAACGCCGCATCCGGGAACTCGATGAAATGTTTCAGCGCGATGACGTCCGGGCGATCCTGTGCGCCCGCGGCGGTTATGGCGCCAACTACCTGCTGCCGCACCTCGACCTCGAAAAGATTCGCCAACGTCCCAAAATTTTCATTGGCTACAGCGACGCCACGGCTCTGCTGACCCATCTTTACGACGCCACCGGGCTGATTACGTTTCATGGTCCAATGGCTGCGAAAGACTGGGCTCACCCCGACGGCATCGATGGCGAGTCCTGGCTCACTGCTTTGTCGGGATCATCCTCGCAATGGCGATTGAATCTCGATAGTCATGTTCAAGGTTTGATCGATGGAAGCGCCGATGGAATTCTGTACGGCGGATGCCTCTCCATTCTCGTCGCCTCCCTTGGCACTCCCTGCGAAATTCAAACCGACGGGAAGCTTCTGTTCCTCGAAGATGTGGCCGAGCCTCCCTACCGTATTGACCGCATGTTGATGCAGTTGAAGCTGGCCGGGAAATTCAGCGGCATTCGCGGAATTGTTTTCGGTGAAATGCTTGATTGTGTGCCGAAACCCGATTCGCCGTTTACCCTAGAGGAAGTGATCTTAAGGATCGTCGCCGGCCTCGGAGTTCCCATCGTCTATGGTGTACGCTCAGGCCACGTGAGTTCGCGAAACCTGACGCTGCCGATAGGCGTGAAGGCGCACCTGAATGTATCCGGCGGGCGGGTGGATTTGCAGATCATGGAATCCGCGGTGACGCTTTGAATTCGTACAAGCAAGAACATTCGTAACTATGGCATCCAGAAAGCACATTCATCTGATTGGAATCTGCGGTACAGCCATGGCCTCGCTGGCGGGCATGCTCAATGAGCGGGGCTTTCGTGTGACCGGTTCAGATGCTGCTGCTTATCCGCCGATGTCGGATTTTCTGCGCGGTTTGGCCATTCCCGTGGCGCAGCCATTCGACCCAAAAAATCTTGAGCCCAGGCCGGACCTGGTTGTGGTTGGCAACGCGATTTCGCGGGGCAATCCCGAACTCGAACACGTGCTCGATCAGCGCCTCGACTTTTGCTCGCTTCCGCAACTCCTGCATGACGAATTCTTGCGCGGTAAAGAAGTCCTGGTGGTCGCCGGAACCCATGGCAAAACGACTACCACATCGATGCTGTCATGGATTTTCCACTCCGCCGCACTCGATCCCTCGTTCTTGATCGGCGGCATCGCCGAAAATTTCGGCTCCAGCTTCCATCTGGGCAATGGAAAACACTTCATCCTCGAAGGCGATGAATACGACACCGCTTTCTTCGATAAGGGACCCAAGTTCCTGCACTATTTCCCGGACTCCGTGATTCTGACTTCGGTTGAATTCGATCATGCGGACATTTACAAAGATCTCGACGCCGTAGAAACGGCCTTCAGGCGGCTGGTGAACCTGGTTCCGAGGCGCGGTCGCATCCTTGCCTTTGATGGGGTCATCGGCAGCGCTACTGAAAGTGCAAGTCTGGAACGGTGTCTTGCCAAAGCCTTTTGCAGAGTCGAGCGCTACGGTGCCGGGAAACCATCGTCATGGCGCGTGACCAATCTGGACTTCTCCGCCGGGCGCACAAAATGGTCGGTGCTGCACGATGGCAATCATTGGGCCGATTTTGAATTTTCGCTGGCTGGCGAGTACAACGTCTGGAACGCAACCGCTGCGGCAGCAGTCGCATTTAACTACGGAATCTCCCGCGAAAGGATCGCAGAGGCTCTGAAGACTTTCAAGAGCGTGAAGCGCCGCCTCGAAGTAAAAGCCGAGGTCAACGGCGTAACCATCATCGACGATTTTGCCCATCATCCAACCGCGATTGCGCAAACCTTAAATGCCTTGCGCACGCGCTATTCGGGCTCCAGGCTCTGGGCGATTCTGGAACCGCGCTCCAATACCTTGCGCCGCCGCGTCCTGCAATCCGATCTTGCCCGCAGTCTTGCGCTCGCCGACGAGGTCGTGGTGGCCGGCGTCTTCCGTTCCGATGCTGTTCCCGAGAATGAGCGGCTGGAACTTCCATCCTTGGCGGCAGAAATCGGCGCCCATGGCCGCCGTGCCCGCCTGCTCCCAGATGCAGACTCCATCGTCGATACCGTCGCTCCCGAAGTGCGTTCCGGCGATGTCATTGCCATCCTCTCCAACGGCGGCTTCGGAGCCATCTACGAAAAACTGCCTGCCCGATTACGAGATCTTGAAACCAAATCGCAAACTGCGGTGGTGAAGGGATGAACCGTTTACGCCTGCTTTTTAGCCGAACAATTTTGATTGTTTTGCTGTTCGGCATGAACCTCTTTGCCCAATCCAATCAGATTGATTACATCATCACCCTCGCGAATCCGGAGCAGCATCTGGTTGAGGTACAGATTGAACTGCCGCCCGGATCTGCCACCCGGCAATTACAGCTTCCGGTCTGGAACGCGCTCTACCAGATTCGCGATTTCTCCCAGTACGTGAACTGGGTGCGCGCGAAGGATCGTGCCGGCCATGAACTGAATATCCACGAGGTGAATACGAGTCTTTGGCAAATTGCCGGAACCGAAAGCGGAGCGCTGATCCAATACCAAATCTTCCTCGACTCCGCCGGGCCTTTCGGTGCGCAACTGAATCCGCACCACGCATTTTTCAATCTCGCGCAACTCTTGATGTACCCCGTAGAGGCCCGGAAAGCCCCCATGTTTGTGCGTTTCAGCCATATTCCTGCCGGCTGGAGAATAGCGACTCCTCTGGAATCGATTCCCGACGGACGCTTCCGTGCCGAAAATTACGACCGCCTGGTGGACTCTCCCGTCGAGATTGGAGCTTTTGACGAGTCGAATTTCGAGCAGGGAGGCGGCCACTACCGGGTCATTGTCGATGCCGCCCCCGGCGACTACGACATGCAGCAGATCGTGGGTGAGCTGCGGAAGATCACCGCAGCGGCTACTACCTGGATGAGCGATCGCCCTTTTGAAACTTACACGTTTATCTACCATTTCCCCCGCGGTCCCGCCGGTGGCGGAATGGAGCATTCCTATTCAACGGCCATCGATCTCAGTGCGCAAGCTCTGAAAGAAAGCCCGTCATTCCTCCCCGGTGTCACCGCTCATGAATTCTTTCATCTCTGGAATGTAAAGCGCATCCGCCCGCAAACCCTGGAACCGGTGGACTACACAAAAGAAAACTACACGCGCGCCCTGTGGTTCAGCGAAGGTTGCACCAGTACTGCGGGGGATATCATTGAATCGCGGGCGGGATTGCTTGACGAAAAGGCGCTCTTGTCGCATCTCGGCGACGAAATCACCGAACTCGAACGCCGTCCGGCGCACCTTACCCAGTCGGCCGAGGATTCGAGCCTTGACGCATGGCTCGAAGGGTTCGCCTATTACCGCCGTCCTGAGCGCAGCATTTCCTACTACAACAAGGGCGAATTGCTGGGCATGATGCTTGACCTCGACCTGCGCGAACTGAGCCGTGGAACCGCGTCGATTCGAGAACTTTTCCAGTGGATGAACCAGCATTACGCTAAACAGGGCCGCTACTTCCCGGACTCCGACGGTGTACTCGAGGCGGCAGACGCGGTCAGCCACGCAAACCTGCACTCGTTTTTTGCGAACTACGTCTCGGGCTTGGAAGAGGTCCCTTGGGATGACTTTCTCCGGACGGTCGGGCTGCGGGTGAACGAACAGGCAACTACCGTGGGTGACGCAGGTTTCGCGGCATCTCGAAATTTTGATGGACCGATGTCCGTCGTATCTGTGAATCCCGGAAGCGAAGCTGAACGCGCCGGACTCCTCGCCGGCGATACCATTCTCGAAGTTCAGGGCCAGCCTCCCGGACAGGACGCCCGGGACGAGATCGCCCGTCTCAGCCCCGGGGACACCCTGGTGCTAAAGGTGCGTTCGCGCCGCGGCGCTCCCCGCGAAATAAAATTCAACATAGGTAGCCGGCAGCAGATCGTTTATCGCGTTCAGGATCTCGATCACGAAACGGATGAACAGCGATCACGCCGGGCGGCATGGCTCAAGGGAGAAGCTCAGCCATCCAGCAGTCAAGCACACGCTCAATGATCCGCACGATTATCATGCTCACGTTCTGGGGCATTGCCGCTCCAGTCGCCGCCCTCATCGGATTCCCGTGGACCATCATCACTGGCGATGTAACTCTTCTCTATCGCATGTTCACTTGGGGAGCCGCTGCTGGCGTCCGGTTCGCCGGCGTGCGCGTCAAGATCGCAGGCTTGGAGAATATTGATCGTTCGCGCAGCTATATCTTCATGTCGAATCACGTTTCCAATCTGGATCCGCCGATTCAGATCGCGCGCATTCCGCGCCGCAGTTCGGTACTGGTCAAGAAGGAACTCTTCAAAATGCCCATCCTTGGCACTGCCATGAGAATGGGATCTCTGGTCCCAGTGGACCGCGGCAATCGCGACGCCGGCATTCAGGCGGTTGAGGATGCGAGACAAGTCATTAATCAAGGCGTCAGCATGTTGATTTACGTGGAAGGGAAGCGCTCCTTCGACGGTAAGTTGCTGCCCTTTAAGAAAGGTCCGTTTTACCTGGCCACCGAGTGCGGTGTGCCGGTTGTTCCCATGACAATCACAGGTACCCATGAAGCGATGCCCAAAGGCAGGTTCGCCATAAAACCAGCATTGGTCACCATCATCTTTCACCCCCCGATCGAACCCCGGGACTTCGGAGATCGCGATCACCTCATGGAGGAAGTCCGCGCCGCCATCGAAAGCGGCTTGCCGGAAGAGTATCGCGGCGGATCAACTGCACCGACGGTGCAGCGGACAGAGTCGAGTTAGATGAGCTATCGGGAAAAAGTTGAAGCTCGGGCGCTGCAGTCGCGAGGCTCTGTCATCCCGACCAAGCGATTGCACTGGCACTGCCAATCCAATCGCGCGCGGAGGGACCTGCTTTTCTGCTTGCCAACACAGTTGCGAAACCGCGCTAAATGCCGGAGCTACCCCTGTTCTTTTTTTCGAACTGCCCGCGCAATTTCCGGCAGACGCGGCAGGATCGCTGAATACTTCAACCACAGCTTGTGATCCACCGCCGGAGCCCCGCTCACCAGAGCCCCCGCAGGAATACTGTTGGCGATTCCGCTCTGAGGCGTGACAATCGCTCCGTCACCCACCTTCACGTGTCCCACCACCCCGACCTGCCCGGTAAGAATCACACGGTTGCCGATCTCCGTCGAGCCCGCAAGACCTACTTGCGAGCACAACAGCGCATCTTCTCCGACGTTCGATCCGTGACCGACCTGCACCAGATTATCGATCTTCACCCCCCGCCGGATTCGCGTCTCTCCCACGCTGGCACGATCAATGCACGAGTTCGCTTGCACCTCAACATCATCTTCGATCACCACTCGGGCGGGTTGCGGAATCTTGTACCACTTCCCATCCGCAGTCTTGGCGAAACCGAAGCCGTCCGCGCCAACCACCACTCCATTTTGCAGAATGACATTGTTGCCGATCCAGCAGGTTTCGCGCACGACGGCATGCGAGTGAGCCATGAAGCCGTTCCCGATCTTCGCATCCGGATAAATGACTACATGGGCCAGCAGCACCGCATCATTTCCAATTTCAACGTCTTCGTGGATGACTACATAGGGCCCGATATGGGCGTTGTTTCCGATCTTCGCCGTCGAGTGGATCACAGCCGTTTTATGAATGCCCGCCGGATATTTCCTCTTGGGATGAAACATCTCGAGAGCATGCGCAAAACTCAGGTAGGGATCCTTCGCGCGCAGCACTGCCGTCGGGATGGCAGGGAAGTCCTCCGATACGATCACCGCCGCCGCCCGCGTCGATTTCGCTGCAGCAGCATATTTCGGATTCGAGACGAATGTCAGTTCTCCCGGGCCAGCCTGCTCAATCCCATTCAGGCCGCTGATTTCTGTTTCCGCAGACCCGTTTTCCAGGCGCGCACCGAGCGCAGAAGCAATTTGTCCAAGTTTCATAAGCGATTGGTTTAGTTGGAATTGTACCGGACGGGCAAAGCCTCACTGGAAGGAATCGCTACCGCGCTATTCGCCAAACATTGGTACTTGTCTTTGGTCTTCCGCCGCCCGCCGTTGCCGCCGTGCGGCGCCGATCACCGAGAGTACCATCAACGAATCCAGCGCGCTTCGCGGAACAAATATCCGCTGCGTGTTGCCACGCTGGTCGGGCGGACTCAACAGAAATCCCTCTGGCGGCGTTTGAGTCAGGTCCGCCGGCATCAGTCCTTCGAGTGTCTCGCCATCTTTGAATCGTAGGCGCACCCAAAGACCTTCGGCCCGAGGCCGGGAGGTGAAGGTTTTCCGGGTCAGAGACTCGGAATCGCCAAATTCGCGCACAAAGTACACGCCTTTGATTTCACGCAGATCGATGGCTATCAGGGTCCCGGCGGTGTTCAGAACCTCAATCTTGCCTTCTTGCACAAATTGAGTCGGAGAGACATATCCCGAGACCGAATCCCGGTCCATCTTCCGCACGATCACCTTTTTGTGAGTCGAAGGCATGGCCTATCGTCCGCAACCGCCCGCAGGGAGCTACTCCCCTGAATTTCCCAAAGCTAATGCCGATTCTCGCACTTTTCACCTGAAATTGGGCAGAATACAGCTTGGCAGTAGCCAAACCATCAACGTTGTGGTATTTTCTGTAGCTTGCCGGGCAACGGTAAGTTTCTACAAGTTATTGATGTGAGAGCACTTGCGTTCTATGAAGAGAGGATCGTGAGTTTTCCTCAGAGCGCCTGTGGAAATCTTGTGGAAAGCTGCATCGGTGTTTGCGGTTGGGACGACCCGCAGTAGCGCGATCAAATCCCGACGTTTCGGCCTTGAAGGCCGCTTGAAAGTGAATGGCTGACTACATTTACACTATGGAAATCCGGCTGACGCCGGATCAGCTGAAAGGCGTCAACCTGGTTCAGGAAATAACCCGCGCCGCGGGAATGAATCTCTACCTGACCGGCGGCGCCATTCGAGACATTATCAGCGGATTCTCCATCCGCGACCTCGACTTTACCGTTCAGGGCAATCCCCTGAAACTCCAGAAGGAATTCGAGAAAGCCGGGGGGCAGATCTCCGCTACCGACGAAGACATGCGGACGATGTTCCTGCTGCTGCCCGGCCGTGTTCGTGCCGAGATCAGCATGGCCCGGACCGAGCGCTTCGAGAAAACGGGCAAGCCGCCGATTGTGGCTCCCGCGGCGATTCACGAAGATCTTCGGCGCCGCGATTTCACCGTGAATGCGATGGCCCTTTCGCTCAACGAAGGATCGCGCGGACTCCTGCTCGATCCCTTCAACGGCGTGGCCGACATCGAAGCCAAACTGATTCGCATCCTTCACAATTACTCTTTTCTTGAGGATCCTTCGCGCCTGATCCGGGCCACGCGATTCGCCGCGCGTTTCCATTGGCCTCTCGAAGAACGGACGCAAGCCCGCTACGATGCTGCCAAGGAAGGCAATTACATCGAGTACATCTTGCGCACTTCGGTAGGACACGAAATTGCTGCGCTCGCACATGAAGATGATCCTCTGAACGTGTTGAAAATGCTGGAGAAAGAAGGCTGGCTTAAGTTCTTGCATCCGCATTGGACTTCAGCCAAGGTTGACGCCAACGGCCTGACCGCCCTGATGAAAACGCGCCAGCAGATGGTTGAACTTGGCTACACGCCCGATGCCGGACCAGCGGTGATGTATTTTCTGACGTCACGCCTGTCAGAAAAGGAAATCGCCGACCTGCGCAAGCTGATTCCGCGTAAGGATTTAATTGAAGCGTGGCGCGACATCGAAGACCATGCCAAGGAACTTGCGAAGCGTTTGATGGGAAAGGAAGCGGCTACGCCCTCGCGCACATGGCACTTACTGTCGAGTGCTCGCCCCGAGATGGTGTTGTTCCTCGCGGTGACGGCGCGCCAACAGGCAGTCGAACAGAAGATCAAGAACTTCCTCACTAAGTGGCGGCAAGTCCAACAAAAGATTCCGCTACCAGAAATGACGGAGTTGCTAATTACGCCCCAGCTTCCGGAATATCCCAAGATCGCGCACGACGTCTTCATGCTGTTGCTGGATGGCAAGCTGCGGTCACGTACCGAGATTCTTAAGTACCTCAAGCCGCTGGCTCCGCCACCTCCGCCGCCACCTCCGCCACCAAAGCGTGGTCGCGGCAAAGCCGCGGCTGCTGCCGCAGGAGCAACTCCTGCCGCACTGGCAGCGGCTAAAAAGGGCAAAGGGAAAGGCAAGACCGATGCTGTGCCTGCGCCCCAAACCGCGGCCCCGGTTGCGAAGCCAGACGCACATCCCGCCCACCCCGCAGCTCATCCGAGCTCGAAGGTTAAAGGTGCGGTGGCCAGGAAGGTGGAAAAGCCAGCCCACCACAAATCTGAAAATGGTGCGAAACATACTGCAAGCAAAGCAGTTGCGGCGAAGGCTACGGCAAAAAAAGCGTCTGCGAAGAATCACAAGCCGAAGAATCACAGGAGCAAGAAGCGCCGGTAGCTTGCGATCTACGTAACCTGGGGGAAATTACCAAAGTTCTTGCATCCTTTCCTTCCGCGCCGGGTTCTATAATGGTGTATATGCGTCGCCCCATTCTCACCGCGACGTTGGCTCTGCTGCTTGCGGTGATACCTGCCTTGGCGCAACGCGGAGGCGGAGGACACGGAGGAGGCGGTCACGCCGGCGGTTTTGGCGGTGGTCATGCTGGCGGCTTCGGTGGTGGCCACGCGGGTGGTTTCGGTGGCGGCCACTTTGGTGGCGGCCACTTCTCCGGCGGTGGCGGCCACTTCAATGGTGGACGTTCTTATGGCGGCATGCGCCCATATGGCGGCGGCATGCGCTACCGGTCGGGACTGGGCGGTGCACGCTCTTTCCACGGCAGTCCTTATCTTCATAACAGCCCCTATCTGCACAACAGTTTCCAGCAACATAGTTTTCGTCAGCCTGGTTTCCGTCAACCCGGGTTACGTCAGCCGGGATTGCGCGGCAGCAACTTTCACTCATTCCGTCGTCCTGGATTCGGCGGCCCCGATCGCTTAGGCCGAAATTACGGATTCCGCAACGGCAGGGGCTGGGGCCGCGGCCGAGGATGGGGCCGTGATTGGGACCACGATCGCTGGGGCTGGGGATGGAACAATTGGGGATGGAATAACTGGGGCTGGGGATGGGGAAATCCATGGTGGGGGTATGGCGCCGAGATTGACCCGTACTGGTGGTGGGACGATTATTCGGACAACGACCAGGATCAGGCGAATCAGATCGCTGAAGCAAACCAGATGAACCAGGAGAGCCTGTACGAGCAGCAGATGCGTCAGCAGCCCGACCAGGATCTATACGCGCAAGACCAACAACCGTACGACCCTCCGGCGCAAGAATCACAAGCAGCGCCCGATCCACCTGACCCGCCGGAAACCCCCACGCCCGCTACGGTTCTTGTTTTCAATGACAAGCATCAGCAGGAAATACAGAATTACGCCATTGTCGGCCAGACCTTGTGGGCATTTGGCCAGAATCGCACGCAAAAGATTCCTCTTTCTGATCTCAACCTTGCCGCAACTACTAAGGCGAATGACGATCGAGGAGTGGATTTCACGGTGCCTGGCGCGGAGTAGTTCTCGTCTCAAAGTTCAGGCGTTTGCTTTGATCATCTGTTCTGCGTGTTTGCGGGAAGCCTCCGTCAGTTTCGCCCCGCTCAGCATGCGCGCCACTTCATCCGTACGATCGTTTCCCGTAACCGCACGAATGCTGGTGTGAGTGCGTCCTCCCGATTCAGTCTTCTCGACGACATAGTGATGGTCGGCAAAGGTTGCTATCTGGGGCAAGTGGGTGACGCAGAGAACCTGGTTCGATCGGGACAATGCTTTGAGCTTGCGTCCCACGGCCTCCGCGGCGCGGCCTCCGATGCCAGTATCGATTTCATCGAAAACCATCGTTCGCTGCGGACCCCTGTCCTGAAGACGGTTTTTCGAGGAAGACGTTCGAGCCTCGCCAGCTTTCACCTCGGACCCAGACTGCACGCTGGCTTTGAGTGCCAGCATGACCCGGGACAACTCCCCGCCGGAAGCGATGTGTTCCAGTTGCCGCAGCGGTTCGCCGGGATTGGTCGAAATCATGTAGAGCACCTGGTCAATGCCGCGGCTGGTCCAGTTCGTTTCATCTTCCGAGGTGCTGGTTTCGATGCGGAACCTGACGTTCATGGCGAGATCATTGATTTCCGCTTCTACCATCTTTTCCAGTTTGCGGGCAGCGGACTGACGCTGTTTCGACACTGAACGGGCTTGGCGCAGGTAGTTTTCCGCGGCTCGAGCCAGTTCGGCGCGAAGTTGCTTCAGCGTCTCATCGCGGTTCTCGATCTCCGAGAGCTTGCGCGAAACCTCAGCGCCAAAGGTGAGGACTTCGTCCAGCGAGGCTCCATATTTCCGTTTCAGGCGATCTATCGCCGCCAAACGGTCTTCAACTTCCGCCAGGTGTTCGGGAGAGGAGTGAATACCTCCAGCGTAGTCACGCAGGGTGGCGCCGACATCTTCGACGGCGATGCGCGCTGACTCAAGCGCCTCGAGGGCCGCATTGAATTTCGGTTCGAAGCGGGCCAACTCTTCAATCTGCCTGTGGGCCGCCCGCAACGTCGATGAAGTGGAGCTGTTGCCTTCATACAGCAGGTCGAAAGCATTCATGGCCGCGTTGTAGATTTTTTCGGCGTTGGCCAGAACGCGCTTTTCCGTTTCCAGCCGTTCATCTTCTCCCGGCTGCAGGCGAGCCTGTTCGATTTCGCGTTTCTGAAAGCTCCAAAGATCCAGGAGGCGAAGCCGGTCCTGCTCATCCTTCTCGATCTCGCCGATTCGGTTGCGAACGGTCTTCCAGGTCGCAAATGCCTCAAACAAAGACGCCAGTTCCAGCCCGGTGAACAAATCCAGAAGTTCCAGACGCGCGGCGGCGTCGAAGGAGAGAATCGATTCGTTTTGCGCGTGGATGGTGGCTAGAAGAGGCGCAAGCTGCTTCAGGACCGAAACGGTCGCGGGCTGGTTGTTGACGAACACGCGTCCTTTGCCGCCGGCGACAATGTCCCGGCGAAGAATCACCGATCCATCAAACGATCCATCCAGGCCGTTCTCATCCAGAATGCGATTCAGTTCGTCTTCTGAGCGCTCATCGGCCTCGAATACCGCCGAAACCATAGCCCGGTCCGCTCCTGCCCGAATGACATCGGGCGAGGCTTTATCACCCAGCAGAAGCGCCAGCGCATCAATCAGGATGGATTTTCCCGTGCCAGTTTCGCCGGTCAGCAGGTTGAGGCCGGGGCAGAATCCCACCGCCAGGCTATCAATGACGGCATAGTTTTCGAGGCGCAGTTCGATGAGCACGGAAATTCCCGGGAGCAGAACTTGCGACGCAGTTCCAGCGAAGCATAGCACGGAACCGCGAGAGCTCAGCAGTTAGACAGAAAAAAGCCGCGGCGCGAGGCCGCGGCCTCGAGCAAGGAATGCGTTCTATACAGCTTTCTTCAGGTCAGCCGCGGTATCGCGATCACTCTGGACGGCAACACCGCAGGTCCTGCAGCCAGTGACCGCTTCTTTGCGGCGCTCGCGCAGGCGGGCCTGGAACGTATCCCAACGGCCGCCAATTCCGGCAGCGCTGTTCTGGATCATCACCGTATTCACTCCGGCGGGAACGACTCGGCCAGTGTCGGCCTCGGCAGCGGCTATGTCAGCCTCTTCCTGGCGCCTCTCCTGCGGACTCAGCGGCTCTCGAGAGACCTCGGATCCCGTCGCCCAGCCGGTACGTGGATGCCCATGCGCGGCATCCGCCGCCCTCTGTGACTCAATGTTGCCTTGCATCTGTTGCGTCGTGGGAGTGATATTGCGGTCGGTTTCCGCCCGGTGCATCACCGGATCTTCTTTCCACTGCGAACGGTACGCATGTTCATATCGTCCCCAGTTTTCCTCGGAATCGAGATCCTTTTCGCTATAGGGCGGAAAGTTTTCGATCTGTTGCCGGTTAAGGTCGGCCTGGAAGTCATCCTTGTGCCTGCTCGATGCCCGCAAACGATCGACGGGAACGAGGAACTTCTTGGTGGAGAGCCATCCGCCCGTGTCGACCACAGCGTAACGGATCAAACCGGTCGAGTGATCGAAGATCACATCGTCAATCTTTCCCAGCTTTTCGTCGTTCAGTCCGTAGAGGCTGGAACCGCGAATATCCTCGGCGGCATTCTCGAATCTGTAGTCGCGTAACATACCGTAGTGCGCCATATTTCCTCCTTGATTTGCATCAAGCCAGTACTGCACACACCAATTCAGCAGAAATTGGATGCCTTGCGGTGGAGGGAAGTTGGGATGCAAAACGTGCGTTAATCGAAAGGGTACGCGAGGTTTTCACAGGCGCATCATCATCTATAATTGAATCAGGCGTTTCTCCCAAAAAGATGCACATCTTTACCTTGCCTGCTTTCTTTGTCGGCGGCGAAATCGTCGATTTGGTTTCCGAGACCGGTCCAGTCGCCAAGCTGGTTCTTCTGATTCTGCTGGCCTTCAGCGTGCTTTCCTGGGCCATCATTCTGACCAAGTGGAGCCTGTTGCGGCGCGCCCGCATGCAGAGCGGGCGGTTCGTCCGTGCTTTTCGCAAAGCGCAGCGCCTGCAGGACGTGGCGGCGGTGGCGGATCAGTTTCGTCCCAGCCCCTTGGTGGGCGTTTTCGAGGGTGGCTTCGAAGAGTACAAGCGCCAGGTTGGCAGCGCGGGCATGTTGCGCAACCTGACAGGAGTGCAGCGCGGCATGCAGATCGGTGCCTCCGACGAAATCACCCGCCTCGAGCGCAATATGGCATGGCTGGCCATCACCGCGGCCGTGACTCCTTTCGTGGGACTATTTGGCACCGTATGGGGCATTATTGATGCCTTCCACGGGCTGGGCACCGCCGGGGCTGCAACCCTCCGCGCCGTAGCTCCCGGAATCTCAGAAGCCCTGATTACGACTGCTGCCGGCTTGGCCGCTGCGATTCCCGCCGTCATTGCCTATAACCTGATTGGCAGCTCCATCCGGGAGTTTGCCGCGCGTAGCGATGATTTTTCGCTGGAAGTGCTGAACGCCATCGAACACATTCAGCCGCAGGCCGCGCCGGTTGAAGTGAGGCGCTGATGGCGTTTACGACCACAAACGGACGGACGCAAAGCGCTCTTGCGGACATCAACATTACGCCGCTGGTTGATGTCATCCTCGTGCTGCTGATCATCTTCATGGTCACGGCTCCGGTGCTGCAATCGGGAATCGATGTGAGCGTTCCCAAGACACGCACGGTTCGCGAAATCACCGAAGAGCGCCTGGTCATCACCATCAACAAGGAACAGCGCGTGTTCCTGGGGAACGATCCGGTCAACATCAACGAAATTGCTGCGAAGCTGCGGCAGAAAATTCGCGATCCCCGCAATCAGTTCATTTTCGTTCGCGCCGACGAGAACGTTCCTTTTGGAGCTTTTGCCACGGTCATGGATGCGGTCAAGCAGTCGGGGATTACGAATGTGAGCATCGTGACACAGCCGTTGGAGCAACATGGCGGCAAACGCTGAAATCTATTTCGAACATGACCGCTGGGGACGCGCGCTGGCCTGGTCGGCGGGGCTGCATGTTGGTATTACAGCCATTATCCTGATGTGGGCCACATTCTTCTCTGGAGCGAGCGGCGCCGGATGGGGCGCCGGAGGCGGCGGCGAAGCCATAGGCGCCACATTGGTCAGCACCGTTCCTATCCCGGTGATGCCCAGTCAAACCCAAAACGTCTTGGCGAATGAATCCAAGGGTCTGACCAAATCGCAGCCGAAGCAAATCGAAGAAGCTCCTGACGCGATTCCGATTCCGGGGAAGAACGCAAAGATCAAGCGGAAAAAGCCTCCTACTCCTACAAGGGAGGAAGTGAAGCCCGAACCAGAACCGGAGACCAATCAGGTAGCGTTCGGAGAAGGCGGCCCGGTGAGTGGACCGTATGGCACGTTTGACGCAGCGGGCGCGAAGGGCGGATTCGGGTTCACGGGCGGCGGTGGCGATTTCGGAACGCGCTTTGCGTGGTACGTGCGAGTGGTGCAGCAAAAAGTTTCGGAAAATTGGCTGAAATACGAGGTCGATCCGAGCATTTCGACCGCGCAGCGGGTTTATATCACGTTTGACATTGCCCGCGATGGCCATCCCGGCAATGTTCGTGTCGAGCAGTCGAGCGGTGTTCCGTCTTTGGATATTTCCGCGGTTCGCGCCATTCAGCGGATTGATACCTTCGGCGCGCTGCCATCGGAGTATTCGGGAAACAAAGTTTCGGTCGAGTTCTGGTTCGATTACAAGCGGTGAACCGAATCAGTAATCAGCGATGCATCTTTCGCTCGCATATCAGGCAAAGATGTATCAAAATCCATGCAATTATCACCTTTCATTGCAGTGAGGGATCCTTTGTTGCCAAGCTCTGCGTATCGGCATACGATATTGTTTTACAATCAATGTTCTTCCCAAATACGGATGGACGATAGCGCAAGACCAGCCTCCCAGCGACGTTGGCGCTTTGTTCGAGCCGCGATTTTGCTGGTCACAGTCCTTGTAATCTGCCTGTGCGGTACCTCGCTTTTGGCGCAGGATTGGATTAAGACCGGGACTGGCCTCGGTGTGGAAAAAGTCAAGCTTGCGCTGCCGGATTTCTCCCCCTCCACTAACGATCCGCAAAATACGGCGTTGCTGAAGACGTTCGACGACACGCTGTGGAATGACCTGGACAACTCCGGCGTTGTCGAGATGGTTTCCAAGAGCTTCTACCCGCTGCAGGTGCCAAAGCAGCCATCGGACATCAACTATTCCGCCTGGAATTCCGATCCGGTCAATGCTGCGATGCTGGCCTTCGGCACGCTCGGCGTGACCAGCGGCAATGTGATCGTGCAGGGCTGGCTCTATGATGTGAAGAACACCGGCTCTCCGCAGGTGCTGGGAAAGCAATATACCGATGTGGCCACGGATGAATCGGCCCGTTTGATCGCGCACAAGTTTGCCGATGACATCATCTATCGCCTGGGCGGCGGGGTGAATGGCATTGCGGAAAGCAAGATCTACTTCGTCAGCGATCGGACCGGTCACAAAGAAATCTGGGTGATGGATTACGATGGCGCAAACCAGCGCCAGTTGACCCACCTGGGCACGATTTCGCTGTCTCCGCGCCCTTCGCCGGATGGATCGCGGGTCGCCTTCAGTTCGCTGAACAAGGGTGGTTGGGAGATCATGATGTATTCCAACGACCTGAACCGACTGGTTTCGTTTCCGCGTTACAGCGGAACGAATCTTTCTCCGTCGTGGTCACCCGACGGCATGAAGCTGGCATTTTCGTCATCGCGCAGCGGAGTTTCCCAGATCTACCTGGTCGATGCGGGGGGCGGGAACCTGAAACGCTTGACTAGCGATAAGGGGCCGGACGTTTCACCGACGTGGAATCGCAAGACCGGCACGGACATCGCCTACGTTGGCGGCAGTACGGGGCTTCCGCAGATTTACACGATGGGCGTCGATGGCACAAATCTGCAGCGCATGACCGATCAGGGCTATGCGGTGTCTCCCAACTGGTCTCCGAACGGTCAGTTTCTGCTGTTTGCGTGGGTGAGGAAGTACGGCCCGGGCGCGCCGGGCGCTTCCGATTTGTATCTGATGGACATCGCCAGCAAGCAGTGGGTGCAGCTTACGCACGATGGAGGACGGAATGATTTTCCGTGCTGGTCGCCCGATGGCCGGCACATTGTCTTCCAGACGAACCGCTCGGGGCAGTTGGAGATTTGGATGGAACTGGCGGATGGCACGCACGTTCACCAGTTGACGTTTACGGGGCACAATTCGCAGCCGAACTGGAGTTGGAAGTAAGCAGAAATAAATACACTTCGTCTGATCTCAATGGCAATTATTGAGGTCGCGCAGGGAGGATCAAACGTGAAGCAAACGCTGAAGTGGTTTGTCCTGATGCTCGTCGTGACTATGATTATGGGGTTGGGCGCCTGTAAGAAAAAGGCCGCTCCGCCGCCGCCGCCGCCACCGCCACCACCGCCGTCTCCCACGGCGTCAATTTCCGTTGAACCCACTTCGATCGAGAAGGGCCAGTCCGCCACGCTTTCCTGGCAGACCAGCAATGCAACCGACGTCTCGATCGATGGCATCGGGGCAGTGCAGCCAAGCGGGACGCAACAGGTATCGCCCGCTGACTCGACTACTTATCACCTAACCGCCAAGGGCGCAGGCGGCACGCAGGAAGCGACAACCCGCCTGACTGTAACGGCGCCACCGCCGCCACCGCCTCCTCCGCCGTCGCCGACCGACCAGGAGTTGTTTGGCCAGAACATCAAGGATATTTACTTTGATTACGATAAGTCTGATGTTCGGCCCGACCAGCAGTCCTCGCTGCAGGCCGATGTCTCATTCCTGACGCAGCATCCCAATATCAATTTCGTGATTGAGGGACACTGCGACGAGCGAGGATCGACCGAGTACAACCTGGCCCTAGGGGATCAACGCGCCAATTCGGTCAAGAATGCCTTGGTGTCGGCCGGAATCAGCGCCAATCGCATCAAGACGATCAGCTACGGGAAAGAGAAGCCCTTCTGCACGGAAAGCACGGAAGCTTGCTGGCAGGAGAACCGTCGCGGTCACTTCGTGTACCAGCAGCAATAGCTTCACTTGGGAGACGCCGATCCTTCCGGCGTCTCCCCATTCAAAATTCCAGGATTGAGGTCTCCAGTGCCGCAGCAATGCGGCGCCCAGGGTACTCTATGTTGTACAAACCCAGATTGTCTTCATCGGCGCTCTATGGCCGTCCGGCATATGTACCGAAGCTGCGCCGCTGTGGGATACTCAATCCATCAACCTTTTCAGGATTACGCCCATGACATTGAAACGCGTCTCGACGATTATTGCCATGTTTTCGCTGATGAGCTTTGTGACCGCACCCGCGTGGGGCGTGAGCAAGGAAATCATTCAGCTACAGACTCAGGTTCAGCAGTTGCAGGAACAACTGACGGCCATGCAGACCAGCATGGAGCAGAACATGGGTGTCATGAAGAGCCTGGTCCAACAGGATACGGACGCGATCAACAAGGCAACTTTGGCGATCACCACTTTGCAGACCGCGCTACAAAAGCAATCCGGCGACGCCGGAACTCGGGAAGATCAGCTTTCCGGACAGATTCAGGCGCTCAACGATTCGCTCGACGAACTGAAAGCCCGGCTGGGCAAGGTCACCCAGCAGCTCGATACGCTGCAGTCATCGCAGCAGAGCATCCAGGCGCAACAGGCTGCCCAACAGGCCCAGCAGCAGGCTGCCGCTGCGGCGCCCCCGCCCGACGTGCTCTATAACAATGCGCTCCGCGATTACAACAGCGGAAACAACGATCTGGCGACGCAGGAGTTCGGCGAATACATCAAGTTCTATCCCAACACGGACCTTGCCGGTAACGCTTACTTCTACATGGCGGAGATCCAATTCCGGCAGGGAAATTACCAGGCTGCGGTCCAGAACTACGATCAGGTGCTGCAGAACTTCCCGAGCGGAAATAAGGCCGCCTCGGCGCAGCTGAAGAAGGGATTTGCCCTGATCGAATTAGGCAAACAGGATGACGGCGTCGCCGAACTTAGGCACCTCATCCAGCGCTACCCGCACTCGCAGGAAGCGCTGCAGGCCCGGGACCGTCTACGCAAGCTTGGAGTCTCGGCCACAGCCCGCCACGGCGAATAAAGGCATCGAACTTAGGCTTGGGCGCGATGCTTCGCGTGATGGCGGTGCGCGCTCCGGCGATGATGATGGTGGTGGGAGCGGTGTTTAGCCGCGACCGTAATGTAGGCCGCCTGATGGGGCCGCCGGTCGCGTGACCATGCGAGGGTTGTGGAAAGCAGAAAGAGTAAAAGCAGCAAAGACGGGAATTTCACGCGCCAACCTCCTGCGACAACCCTGAGTTTATGATATTCGCCTGAGGAAATTTTCCTGCGCGCGGTACTGATCTGTGCTTAACTTGATTCGTGGGGTTCGGGACGGGCGAGTATGAAATCAGCTCTGGATCAGGATGTGGCAAAAGGCGCAATGGAACAGGACGATCACCAAACCCCAGGAAATATTGGGCTTGAAAAGCAACTGGGTCACCGCGACCAGGATGATCTCATCAAGGGCAATGACACCGACTTCCCAGAGCCAGGGGAAAATCCCGAGCACAGCGGCGAGCCCGAAGACAGAGACAAAGCTGCCTGAGTTGCACTCTTAATCACCGAATCGCAAGTGATTGCGAGCCGCGGGGAGTAAGCCTGTCCCAAAATTGCACGTCACAGCCGCTATTTGGACTGTGGAATTTCCTTCATCCCGATAATCTTTGTGGATGTGCGGAACTTCTTGTAATCCTGATAAGACTGTTCGACGTTCACATTGAAGTTCTTGAGCAGAGCCAGGCGGAGATCCACCTTCACGGCCAGGTGCTGCGGCAGCCAGACCTCATCGTTCACTCGTGTCTGTTCTAACTGGAAGCGCGAGCCTTTATGAAAGCGCGCCAGGAACAGTCCCCAAGCCACCGTATCCAAGGCTTCCACGTCCATTTTTGAAAGTTGCAGGTCTTTCTTATCAACCCAGACCCGGCCATGAAACTTCGATAGAAACTTCGATTCTTTCATATGAGGCACGAAGCCGGGGCGCGGCTCGCCATCAATGACCCAGGCGTCGCGTCCATTCACCGCCTCCGTGCCGATCAGCTTGAAATTGTAGGCATCCGCGACTTCGCGCACGAATTTCCGGTCATCCTCCCGGTCTTTCTCTTCCTTCTCTCCGCGCTTTTTGCGGTCGCTCTCCGATTCATTCCGGTACTTGTCGATGATCTTCTGAATCTTCGCGTCTTCCTTAGCGGCGTCCTTGGCCGACAGCGGTTTCCCATCCTTCGCCGTCAAGCGCTGAACCTGATCCCCGTCAATGTCAAGGATGTCGTACGTTTTTTCTTCTGTGGATTTGACCTTGCCTTTGCCGTCCAGCCGGGTGACGACCTCGCGCTCCGTATAGGTATAGTCGCGCAGTACTTTGTCGTTCTGCAGATCTCTCTCGGCCACCACGCGAAAAAGCTGCTGCATCTGCTCCTGTGACAGGGCACCATTTGCGTCCGGAGTTAAGTCGGGAACCGCTGGCCCCGGGGGCTGCTCCTGGGAAACGCAGATCAACGACAGGAGAAGCACCAAAGTGAGGAGGGAAAACGCCGTGAATAAGTAAGGGATACGCTCGAGCAGGGAAATGCTGCGCGGGGGTGGATCCTGGGCGTTATGGCTCGATAGGGAATTCAATTCTCCGCCGATCTCGGTGACTCCTGTCTAAGCGAACACTTCCGAGTCCAGTTCCCCAAAAAACGTAGTATGGAGGCGCTGAATCACGTCCGGTACTTCGTCTTCTTCAATCACGAAAGTCAGATTGATCTCCGAAGCTCCCTGGGAGATCATACGAATCTTCTTGTCCGCGAGTTCCCGAAAAACCAGGGCCGCGACTCCGGGCTTCTCGCGCAAGTTCTCGCCCACCAGACAGACGATGGCCTTCCTGCCTTCATATTTCACGTCAGCCAGCTTCGCCAGATCCGCCGCCAGTGCCGGAATGGCCTGGTTCGAATCCACGGTGAGCGACACACTTACTTCAGATGTTGAAACGACGTCCACAGATACCTTGTGGTGGTCAAACGCCTCGAAAATCGAGCGCAGGAAGCCATGAGCCAGCAGCATCCGCGGCGCAGCCACGTCCACAATGGTGATCCGCTTCTTGGCGGCGATTGCCTTGAACAGATTCTTGCCTTGAGGAGCTCGCGTGGTAATCCGCGTTCCTTCGCAGGATGGATTTCGCGAGTTCAGCACGTATACCGGAATGTTCTTCTGGATTGCCGGCAGCACCGTCGCCGGATGCAATACCTTCGCGCCGAAATAGGCGAGTTCGGCAGCTTCATCAAAACTGATTACTTTGATGCGGCGCGCGTCGGGGCAGATTCGCGGATCGGTCGTCAGAATGCCATCGACGTCGGTCCAGATTTCGATGCGCTCGGCATTGAGTCCCGCGCCGAAGATGGCCGCGGAGAAGTCGCTGCCGCCGCGTCCAATGGTCGTCGTAATGCCGGTACGGTTCGCCCCTATGAACCCGCCCATGACCGGGACCTGCCCAGCGTCGAGCAGAGGCTGTACATGCGCCTGCAGCCGGGTATTCGTTTCTTCGTATTGCGGAACGGCCTGCATGTAGGCACTGTCGGTAACCAGCACTTCGCGGGAATCGACGTGCGCACCCTTCAGGCCACGCGCGGCAAATGCGGCGGCTACGATTTTGCTGGAAAGCATCTCCCCGAAGGCCGCGACGTGATCGGTGGTCCGCGGAGTAATTTCGCCGACAGCGGAAATTCCGCGCAGCAATTCGTCGAGCGCCTCGAAGTCCGCTCCCAACTCCGAATGGAATTCCGTGAACATCGCCGTTCCCAGCAACTCGCTGGCGGTGGAGTAATGGCGCTCCTGCAGGGACCGGCACAGCTTTAAGGCAGTTTTCCTTTCGCCCGCACCGGCGGCGCGCGCCATGGTCAGCAGGGTATCGGTCACTTTGGCCATCGCGCTAACCACTACCAGCGGCTTCTGAGCCAGCCGTCCTTCGACGATGGACGCGACGCGATCGATCGCTTTTGCCTCTTCTACGGAAGTCCCGCCGAACTTCATGACGATCATCGGGGCGACTCCCCGGCGGGCAGCAGAGTGAAATTGGTCAGCGGCTCGGATTCAGAATTCATCCGAGGTATCCCTTGGCCTTGAGAAGTTCGGCATTCAGCAGGGCCGCGCCGGCCGCGCCGCGAATTGTATTGTGCGAGAGAACGGTGAACTTCCAATCAAGCACGGCGCACGGACGCAGGCGCCCTACGGCGGTCGTCATGCCGGCGCCCATGTCCACATCGAAGCGCGGCTGCGGGCGATCGCTGGCCTCAAGATAGACCACAGGAAGCTCGGGAGCGCTCGGCAGTTTCAGTTCCTGGGGCTCAGCCCTGTAACTCTGCCAGGTCTCGATGATCTCTTCGGGCTTGGCTTTCTTCTTCAGCGCAACCGACACGGACTCGGTGTGTCCGTCTTCGACCGCAACGCGGTTGCATTGCGCACTCATGCGGAAGTCAGCGGGAATTACCTTCGATCCGTTGACCTGGCCGAGAAGCTTCTGTGTCTCCTCCTGCATCTTCTCTTCTTCATTTTTGATGAAGGGGATTACATTGCCGAGGATGTCGAGCGAAGCCACGCCGGGATATCCCGCGCCACTCACCGCTTGCATCGTGACAGCCATGACCGTCGCAAGCTCAAAGCGCTGATGGATCGGCGCCAGTGCCAACACCAGTCCAATCGCCGAACAATTCGGATTAGTGACCACGTACCCGCCCGATTTCTTACGCCAGGATTGCACCTCAATCAACTTGACGTGTCCGCCATTGACTTCAGGAATGACCAGCGGCACATCCTGCTGCATGCGCAGAGCGCTGGAATTCGATACGACCGCGCAGCCAGCGTCTGCGAAACGGGGCTCAAGTTCCGCGGCGATGGAAGAATCGAGCGCGGCAAAAATCACCTTGGGCGCGCCGTCGGGTGTCGCAGGCGAAACCTTCATGGCCGCCACTTTTGCGGGAACTGCGGTTTTCAGCCGCCAGCGCGCAGCCTCGCCATACGTCTTGCCTTCCGACCGATCGGACGCTGCCAGCCACGCCACCTCAAACCACGGGTGGTGCTCCAGCATTTGGATAAACCTCTGTCCGACGACGCCGGTGGCGCCGAGTATTCCCACAGGAATTTTATGAGTCATAGGAGGTACTTGAATTTTACAACAGGGCTTGACTGCTACTAAGTGGGTATGAGGAAGAATGAAACGGCAGTAACTGGAACGGCTGCTACTTCCGCTCGATCACTTCTGTGCCCACCACGTAATCATTCAGCGGTCCGAACTTGCGTTTCTCCACATAGAGCCGCCAACGGCGGAACACGATTCGCAGGCTCGCCATGACCGGGATCGAAAGATAAATCCCCAGGATTCCCGCGACCTCTCCCCCGGCCATGATGCCGAAGATGGTGGCCAGGGGATGCAGTTCCATGCTCTTGCCCAGAATGCGCGGAGAAGAGAAGTAATCCTGCAGAACCCGCCAGCATCCAAGAAAAACAACCAGCACCACCCAGTGGTGGTAGGTCAGCAGCAGCGCGACTCCGACGATGATGATGGCCGCGGTCAGCGGCCCGATCAGGGGGATGAACTCCAGCAACCCTCCCACCGTTCCCAGCACGAGAGCGTAGGGCACCTGCATCACGGAAAGGGTTACGGAATATGCCACGAACGTGAGCCCTGCCAAAATCAGCTGTGCCCGAATGAAGTGAGCCAGCATCTGGTTCAGGTCATCTAACACTCCCTGCAACAGTTCGCGCTGAGCGCGGGACTGTGCAACGGTGAGCATCACTTCGCTGAAACTGCGGCCATCTTTCAGGAAGAATATGGCGAGGATCGGAACCACGATGAGCAACCACGACTCCTTTGCAACATCCGCGATTCTCAAACCGATTCTCTGAGCCCAGAATGAAATTTCGCGTCCATGATTGGCCAGCACGGTTCGCAGCAGTTCCGTGGTCCGATAGTTCCAGCCGTGCTGTTCGCCGATCTGCTCGGCAATCTGACCTGAACTGAATTGGCCGATCAGCGTGGGTAACGATTTCCACAAGCGGGCTCCTTCGCGCCCGACCTGCTGTCCCATGAACAGGAAAAAGACGCCGAGCAGGGCAATGAGCAGAACGTAGATGGCTCCGATGGCGACGGTTCTGGCCCTGAGCACCCTCTCCGTATAGGAGACGAGGGGACTGATCAGGTAGGCAAAGAAAATGGCGAACAGGAAGGCGATCAGAGTTTCGCGAATGGCATAAAGAAAGCCGAGGGCCGCAGCGAACAGCAGTGCCGTGATCAGAACCCGAATCGTGCGTGTGTCAAGCACTGCCAAAGGATTGCGTTCTCCTCCGCTTAATCGCGGACGACTTCAATATCATCTGCCGGAATCTCGATGCGCATCAACTTGAACCCGTCGTTGCCGTCGACCCACAAGTGCCACTCAAATCCGTCACCGGAAAGGTTCAGCCGCAGCAATTGCTTATCCGCGCTATGAATGGTGACCTTCTCGGTCCCGACCAACTGGATTTTCACCCGCATCGACGTGCGGTCTTGCGGCACCAGCACGCCAAACTCGGTCGGAGCTTTGTGGCACTTCAGCGGCTGTCCCGCTTCCACCTTACAATCCGACGCCAGATACCGCCAGGCCAGGACTTCCCGCTGCACGAAGAAGTTGTTGTCGAGGATGAATGACGTATTCGGCATCAGGAATGGCTGTTCTGCAGGTTTGGTCGAATTCGGTGGCGTGATCCGTTCAATCAGGAACTCGTTCTTCGGAAGAACTTCCAGCGACCCTCCGCCGATCGCGCTCCAATCGTAGCGGATAAGGTCTCCCTTGGGCCCCATCTCCAGTTCGGATTTTTGCTCAACCTCCGGAGCCCCGGGCGCTTCCTTCAGTTGAGACTTGACGATGCTGGCGCCGTCGGCCTGATGGATGCTGAAATTTTCGTTGATGACCCGCTTGCCTTTCACGAAAACGCCGAAGGTCCCGGAATCGATCTCCTGCTCGTTCTTTGCCATCGCCACGGAGGAGGCGCTCACAATCAGAGCCATTGTGAGCGTCAGGGTGCCCGTTCGTTTCCATCCCAACCAGTATGACTTCACGCTCTACCCCTTCTGCAAGTTGTCCAATGCTAACCTGCTCACAATTTCGTTCACGATCTGATCCACACTGCGTTCGGCAGTGTCGATCTGCAACGTGGCCTTTTCATAGTGGCGCCGCCGAACCAGGTAAAGTTCGCGGAACGATGCCATACTCTGCAACAGAGGCCTCTCGTTCCCCATCTCTTGCGCCTGCCTATGGCACCGCCGCCAGAGTTCCTCGACGGCTGCGTCCAGAAACAGCACAGGAATCCCGGACCTCTTCAGGGCCTCTGCATTAGCCTGTTGTACGAACGCCCCGCCGCCCAGAGCGATTACTTTCGGATTGCCCGATTTGAGTTCGCGCAACGCGATTTTCAGGCATTGCCGCTCCGCCTGGCGAAATGCTGCCTCACCCAAATCCCGGAAAATTTCTGCTACTTTCCGGCCTTGCTGCGTCTCAATGCGATGATCCAGATCCTCAAAGGCCCAGCCCAGCCGTCGACCAAGCGCGCGGCCCACGCTGGTCTTTCCCGCTCCCATAAAGCCGACGAGAACGATTCCCGGCACAGCAGAGATCTTTTCCTTAAAGCGCATGCCAGAAGGCGTCTGCACGGTACCCAGCGCCTGCTTACGACTGTTCTTCGATCCCGTCAGTCTGGCTTTCGGCGCTATTTCGTTTTGTCTTTGTTTTGGCGTTTCTTGAGGTGGATTTTACCACTGAAGGTGCGCAGCACTACGGAAGACGCGGCTTTGCCCACCGTGCCTGCGAAGGCACTCCCCTGCTTCAAGTAGAACCAGTCGTGCGACTTGGGTTGAAGAGGTACTTCATCCTGCACTTGTCCCCGGACGGAGCGCGCGCTGACGTCGGCGGAGGTGGTCTCAGGAATGATGGCTTCGATGTCCCCGCTGTGGCTGGTCAGGCGGTATTCGCCGCTGTTGCCAAAATCCCCGATGTAATTGATCTTGCCGCTGGTCGACATCACCTGCACGAACTGGCCGGTTACGCCGTTCAGCGTAACGTCGCCGCTCAGGGAATCGACTTCCACGTGCCCATCGCGCACATTGCTGAGCGTGACTGGCCCGTTCAGCGTTTTGACGTGCACGTGGGCATCGCTGATGTCGCGAACATCTACGCTGGCGTTGGAGCCCTCGAGAGTCACGTCCCCATGTAGCTTCTCGGCACGCAGCGGACCCGTGCTCGAATGCAGCATTACGCTGGCATCCGCCGGGACGAGGAGTTCATAATCCACGCGTCCCGACTCGGCGGTTGCTCCGGGATGCAGATGGGATTCGATGTTGACGCGATTTCCGTTCTGCGTCCCGTCCACCTCGACGTCGTTGGAATGCAGAACGGCATTCACGATCACCACATTGCCGCTGGAAGGTTTGACGGAAATAGATCCGTAGGTATTATTCACCGAGATTCCAGCCCGTGCGCCCACGTTGTAGCGGAATTCCTTGTGGGTTTCGGCGAGCAATGTGCCAACCATCATTGTGCCGACCACGAACGCACGAACTGTACCCCTGGTCATACTTTTCCTTAACTCCCGCACCTGTGAGGCGATTTCCCGGGACTTTGCCGACAAGCGCATACATTATTGCAGAGAACGATCCATGGCGAGGTCAAAAAGCATCGCTTTTTCCTGAAACGCTTCATCCAGCGAGCGCCGGGCTTCCTCATCGCCCGGATTGGCCTGCACGTTCCGCAGGGCATCCTCGATGTATTCGTTCACGTGACGTAAATTTTCTTCGTACTGCTGCCGCAGTTCCGGCGATTGATTGGCGATTTCCTGGAGCAGGTCGTTGTCGTTCAGTCCAGTCGGGATTGTGCTTGCCACCGATACGGGTTCCCGGAGCTCGGAGACTTTCGTAGGAAGAGACCGCTGATTGACAAAGACGCCAACCAGCACCAGCAGAGTGGCTGCCGCCGGCACCAGCCAGCGCGCCATTCCCCAGCGTTCGCTGAATGAGGGAATAAGGGGGCGATGAATGCGCTGGGGGCGGATCAGCCCTTCGGCGCGCAGTGTTGCTTCGATCGAATTCCACACTCGAGGACTGGGTTCCTCGTCCTCAAGGAGCCTGGGTGCAGCTGCGATGATTACTGAAAGCTCCTTAACAAGCGCGGCGCATGCCGGACAGCTTCTCAAGTGCGCCTGCTGTTCCCAGTTGTTTGCCCCTTCGTTCTCCGCCAAACTTTGCTGCAGCTCAACGCAATTCATACTGCTCTCTCCCCAAGGCCTCTCGCTTCACTCAAATTACAAATGGCCCATTGCGCCTCAGCCAAGTTCTTACTGCTCAGTGTCTACGAATTCACTGCCTACGATACGGCCTTTTCAGCTCTATTCATCTTCAGCAGGTCGCGCAATCTCATGCGCGCTTTATGCAACTGTGACTTGCTGTTGCCGATTGAGCACCCTACCATTTCGGCAATCTCGTTATGTTCGTAACCTTGCACGTCGTGAAGAACAAAGATCGTACGATAGCCGGGAGGGAGGCTTTCCACCGCCTTCTGCAATTGCAGCCGGTCAATGGATCCGGCTAACGACAAATCTTCCGCTCCGAAATCCTTCTTCGGAGCTTCGTCCTCGACGCTGCTCTGCGTCGTCTCTTCCAGCGAAACCACTGGAAGTCCCTTTTTCCGCAAGTGCATCAATACCACATTCACCGACAGACGGTGCAGCCAGGTAGAAAACGCCGACTCGCCCCGAAATGTGGCAATCTTCCGATACAACTGCAGGAAAGCTTCCTGAGCGAGATCTTCCGCCTCGGCAGTGTTTCCCGTCATGCGTAAGCAAAGGGAGTACACTCGCCGCTTGTGGCGTTCATAGAGCACCTGGAACGCCTCGGCGTCTCCCTGCTTCGCCCGTTCAATCGCTTCCGTCTCATCGACTTCCGCGTTCCTTTTCTGTCGGGGGTCGGTCAAGTCACCTTTTCCGGCCGCAATTGATCAGATGCGGCATAACTATCTTTTTGTTGTATGGCTTGCAGACAATCCGAAGGACAGCCGCCTGTGCCAATATTCAGGATCTTAGAGCTTTTCTTCCATTATCCGTATGCTGTTTCTGGCCATTTATTCTCCGGAAACCATTCACTTCAAGGGTCTTGGAGACGAGCGGCGTATCACTGTTATACTCCATCCGCAATTTAATGGGGAATTCTCTGAAAATTGGGAGTTCTGCCCAATTCCCAACCCCATCTTTCCGTGATTTTGAGGATTCTCCCAAAATAGAAAATGCAGGATGCCCTTCCATAGTTACAACCCATAGTTACAACGAAATCCAGCGTCCTCGGACCGCGATTCGCCGCTCTCAGGCCGCCTTGCGCGATGTAATGGTCTCCAGCCCATGGCCATGCGGGCCTATTTCCCGCTGTCGCAGCAGGAACGCGAACAACACCCCCAGGAAACCAAGGCACGAAAAGATCCACATTCCCAGGTTATAGCCCGCCGGATTTGTGGCATTGGCGCGGGAATACGTGTTGGCCCAGCCTACTAGGATGTTGAAACCGAACAACCCGATGTTTTGAATCATCGTCATCAGGCCGTACGCCGTTCCCAGCTTCGCCTGATCCACGATGTACGCGACCGACGGCCACATGACCGCGGGAATCAGCGAGAATGCCACGCCCATCATTGCCATTGGCACGTAGAGGCTTACATGTGTGTACGCCATCATCAGATACACGGGGATCAACAGCATCGAGCCGAACATCATCAGCAACGCCCGCTTGCCCACCCGGTCCACCCATAGTCCAAACAGCGGCGTCGCAATCATGGCAAACAATGTCAGCATGCTCGACAGGAACCCACCAAACTCGCGTGATGTGCCATGGGCTTCCATGAAGAACTTCACGGCAAAGGTCTGGAAGGGGAAGATCGCCGAATAAAAGACAATGCATAGCGCCACAATCAGCCAATAACTCTTGCCGAACTTCCACAAATCGGAGAACACGATCTTTTCTGTCGAAATATCCCCGAGGTGGTAATTCTTCTCCGCCCAGACTTCCATTCCCCAGTAGATAACCGCGCCAATGACACATAGCGACGCAAAACCTACCGAGATGAGAAACGGGGTCCGCCAGCTTGCGAATGCCCAAGGCGCCCAGGTTGGCGAGTTCAGCGCGAAGAACGTTCCCAGTCGCGATGCCGTCAGGTTGAGTCCAAATGCGAAGCTCAGTTCTTTTCCGCGAAACCACCGGGCTAGCGCCGTGGTCACCGCGACATTCAGGGATTCCGCACCCATGCCGAAGATCAATCGGCCCGTCGCCATCACCGAAAGGTGCCCCGAAGTCGCTGTGATGATGGGGCCTACGAATGAGAGAACGCCGAAGATCATCAGCGATTTCCGCAACCCGATCCGGTCGATGATCACGCCGCCGATCAGAACCGTGAAGATATTGGGAAAGCTGTAGATCGCCTGCAGAAACCCGATGGCGCTGTCGGTGAATCCGAGTTGCTGCTTGAGAACGTCGGCGACGGGGCTCAGCGCGTCATACGCGTAGTAACTGCCGAACATCGCCAGGCTGACGAAGACCAGTACGAGCCAGCGATACATCCGGCTTGGCTCAGGAAGAGTGGTTTCAGTAGTTAAGGCCTGTTCTTCTAGCACCGTAGGCTCCGATAATCGTGAGGGAAAAAGAGAGTAGAGAAGATTAGCAGAATCAGGCCGGAACCGCTTCGGGATCTAGCGCTACTCGCGGGATCGACCCCGGCGGTTGTCCTGCAATCGTCCCGGTGCGGCGCGTAAAATTAAGGGTAAGTCCCCGGTCATCTGCATACCCCGTTGCTGAGTCATGCAGGAATCTCCGGATTGTGCGCATTCGGAGTGAGAGCAACTAATTCGCTGTGCCTACCTTGTCGTCAACCCGTTCTACCGCATTGCCGCCCGACCCGGATGCAGAGCCTGAAAGTAAACGTCATTGGCGTCCCTGGCGATGGATCGTGGGCTCATCTTTGCTCCTGCTGATCGTCGCCGCGATTGCGGTGCGGATGGCCATGGACCGCGCTGAGCCGATTCTGCGCGCCCGGGTGATCGAAAGCCTGGAAACTCGCTTCCACAGCCGCGTAGAACTCGCCACACTAGACGTCTCTGTCCTGAATGGACTGGAAGTCTCCGGTGGAGGATTGCGGATCTACGGCACGGCTGATCCGAATCCCTTCCAACCCGGGGTCCAGCCCCTGCTCGAAGTCAGAGAATTCCGCTTCGCCACTCCGCTGGGCGATCTCTTCCTCGACCCCATGCGCGTGCACACGGTTTACGTCGATGGGCTGACGTTGAACATTCCGCCGAAGCAAACCGACCAGGAACAGGTCCATGAACTGCACCATCATGGCAAGATGAGGATCGCGGTCGATGAATTCATCTGCCATGACACGCAACTCCTCATCAACACGAATCGTCCGGGCAAGCCGCCGCTGGATTTTCAGATTAGCACCATCAAAATGAAAGACATCGGTCCCGGCCGCCCGTTCCAGTTCGACGCCACTTTGGTTAATCCCAAACCTAAAGGTGATATCCATTCCACCGGCCGTTTTGGACCGATCAACGAACGAAGTCCGCGTAATACCGCGGTCGAAGGCAGTTATAGCTTTACCAACGCGAATCTGGGCACGCTGAAGGGAATTGCCGGCATTTTGTCATCGACCGGCAACTACGGCGGCACACTTGGCCGGATTGTCGTTGAAGGCCAGACCGACACGCCCGACTTCCGGCTGAACGTGAGCGGCCATCCGGTTCCGCTGCACACCGAATTTCACGCCATCGTCGATGGCACCGACGGCGATACTTATCTGGAGCCCGTTCGCGCCCGGTTTCTGCATTCTTCGCTGACTGCCAGCGGCAAAGTGGTTCGCATGGGTAATGTGCCCGGACACGAAATCAGGCTTCATGTGCTGATCGACCACGCTCGCATCGAAGACCTGTTGCGCCTGGGAGTTCGTACCAATCCTCCCGTGATGACCGGGCCGGTCGAGATGAACACAGATCTTGAAATCGTTCCCGGCCATGGCGACCTGGTGAGCCGGCTCACGCTGGCGGGAAGATTCCACGTTCCAGCAGCGCATTTTACGAATGACAAACTCCAGGATCGTATCGACTCGATGAGCCTGATTAGCCAGGGAAAGCCGAAACAGGCGAAGCAAGAATTGCCCAAAAACGTGGCCTCCGACGTTGCCGGCAACTTCCGCCTTGCCAAGAGTGTCTTGTCGTTCTCGTCCTTGAAATTTTCCATGCCGGGAACGCACGCCAACGTCACCGGCCAGTACAGCCTGGATGGCGATCTCTTCGATTTTCACGGGAAGTTGAAGTTGCAGGCCAAGCTCTCGCAGATGACGACCGGCTGGAAGTCATTCCTGCTGAAAGCTGTCGATCCATTCTTCGCCAAGGACGGCGCTGGAACCGAGGTGCCGTTCAAGATCACGGGAACCCGTCAAGCTCCAAAGTTTGGCCTGGATTTCGGTTACAAAGACGAAAGCAGGAACCAGTTCGCCCCTACTACGACCAGACCCTGAGATTGCGGCAAAGAACTACGCCGTCGGAGTCTCGGTAGCGCCCGTCGGGATGACCGGCGCCACCACCGGTTCGCTGGTGCCCGGCGCGGGTGCTGCGATCACCGCCGCTGGTTCCACCACAAGGATTGGTTCGGCCATTCTCTGCTGCCAGTAGGTCACGGCTATGCCCCGTTGCCAGAACCGCGGGATCAGCAGCAACAGCAGCGTGACCTGGCTGACGAAAAATGCTCCCAGAATGCTCTCCGGAGCGACTAGCTTAATCCATACCCACAACCCGATATACAAAATCGCCCCCGCAATGATTGTGGTCAGGACGTAGCTGCCCAGCAGGCTTCCCCAGCCGCGAAGCATGGAGCGCCAGCCTTTGCCGAGGGATTTGCGGACGGCATTTTGATCGCTCAGCACAACGTCCGCTTCAGCGAGGTCGAACCAGATCCGCACGGTGCTCATGATAAGAAAAATAATCGTGAGCATGAGCAGATTGATCTCGAAGGGCAGCAACTCGTTCGTGCTCTCTCCCGCTTTCTTCACCAGCGCCCCTTGCGCGCCAAACAGAATGCCGGCCGCGATGCCTAAAACGATCCCCGACACGATCAGCAGGCGGACGAAGCGCCACAAATTCCTTCCGCACGCACGAAAAAATTCCTCCCGCTGCAGCCGATAGGTCGCGGCGAATCCCTGAAAAACTCCCGGCAGAAACAGCGCCGTGCCGACAAAAAACAGAAAGATGAAGTAGAACGCCGACATCGTTGCGGCCTTCGTCGGGCCGAACTCGGGACGCATCATCAACTCAACGAATGCCGCCATATCGAAGCCGTGCACCAGACGTCCCGAATAGAGGCTATTGTCGAGAATCGAGTGCGCCTGGTTGCGGAATGCTGCTGTTGCGAACGATCCCAGGGTCAGGTTGAGGATGAAGAACCAGAAGATATACCGCTTGTTGTTCCCCACCATGGAGGCGCCGCTTGCCAGTAAACCTTTCTTCGCGTGATTCGATTGTTTTTGCATTCGGTCCTCCTAGACTCCCCACCAGGCCAGCGCTTGGCTCGCCCATTCTGTGACGAACATCCAGTAATTGCCCAACTTGCGGGCCGCTGCCGGATTCGGCTTGGCCGTCTTGCTCCGGTCGAAGCTGTTGCGGTCGATCCAAATGTTGTTGTCCGGATCGATCTGCGCCGATTCGACCTTCGCCTTACGCTGATAGCTGAATTTTGTCCAGCGGGATTGCCCGTCCCAGTGCTCGCGCACGGTTTCGCCATTGTCGAATTTGATCTGCACCTCGACCGGCAGCAGGAAATCTCCCTTGCGGTGCACCCACACCGTGTCCTGATAGACCGTGTTCTTGTCGTCCTTCTTGGACTTTTTCGCATCCTGATACCAGTTATCCGGATACGAGTCGATGCGGCTCACTTCGTAATCCAGCACCTGCGTTCCATTGACCGCCTGGTCGAAATACTGTTTGAGATCGTTCCTGCCGGAGACTTCCTCAATTGTGTTCAGGAAGTCGTCTTTTGTGGGATGCGTAAACCGGTACTTCATGAAATAGGTGTGCATGGCGCGCTGCATGGTGTCTTCGCCAATCATTTTTTCCACCGTCAACAGCACGCTGGCCGTTTTCCCGTACGTCACGCCGCCATAGGAATTGAAGTTGTAGAAGTCATAGGCGTACTCCGCCATGGGATCGAAGGTTGGAAGGCTGATGTATTGCAGGCGCTGCAGTTCCCGTTCTCCCGCCGTCACTCCAGCTTGGTTCATGATCGAAGTTCGTCGGCCCAGGATCGAGTCGAGAACCTTTACTTCGGTGTAGCTGTTGATGCCCTCGTCCATCCAGGCCTCTTCAAACTCGTTGGTGGCCACCATACCGTACCAGTACTGATGCCCGAACTCGTGTTCCACCACCAGTTCCGGCTCATGGAAGCCTTCCGGCATCCACCAGGACGTTCCTCCCGTGATAAACGTGGGATACTCCATACCCCCCGCGGCCGAATCCGGTTCCGGATCGACCAGAGTAATTGTTTTGTACGGATAGGGCCCGTACCACTTCTCGAAGTGCGCGAGTGATCCCCGCAGAATCTGCTCGTGCCGGTCCACCTGGTCCCAGTGAGCCGGTTGCATCATGATGTGCATGTCCACCGGTCCCATCTGTCCCTGGTAGACCGCATCCTTCACTTTGTAGCGTGGGCTGGCGGTCCAGGCGAAGTCGTGAATGTCGTCGCCATGATAGGTGTAGGTCGCCGTGCCATCGGGATTCTTGCCGCTGCTGACCAACACTCCGCTGGCGCCGACGACCTCATTCTGCGGAAGAGTCAACTTCACGTCGTAGACGCCAAAATCCGCGAAAAACTCTGTCGTCGCGTGATATTGATGGCAATTCCATTTGCCGTGCCACCACACACCGACTTTCGGGAACCATTGTCCCCCCAGCACGAAGTCCCGCTTCCATCCCGAACGCGCTTGTGTCTCCGGCATCTGATCGTGGAAGGCAATCTTGAATTGCACGTAGGCATTGGGCGGGATCGGCTTGGGCACCTGTACTTGCACGACCGTCTTGTCGTCAGGATTGCCGTCATCGGGAGAGATAAATTTCAGATCCTTCGTCAGATCCCCCTGGCCCACGACTTCGAAGCTCTTGATATCTTCTGCGCCATATTCCTTGGGGTCCCACTTGTCGTAAGAGGTATCGCGATTGCCGATCAGCTTTGCCTCCCGCACCCATGTTGCCTTCGGCTGAAACGCGTTCTGGTAAAGATGGAAGGGGAAGGTGTCGAGGGCCTGTCCGGTTAGGTTGTGGTACGTGAGCACCTCGCTTGCGTCTACCGTGTGCTTGGCCGGGTCATAGTGCGCGTCAATTTCGTAATGGACGATGCGCTGCGACATAGGAGTGATCGAATTAACCGCGATGGTCGTGTCGGGAATTGACAAATCCGCACTGTTCTTGTCGGCCGCAGCCGGAGCCGTTATCTTAGGCCCGGCAGCTTCCACTTCCGGAGCGCTCTCCGATCTCCGCAAAACGATCCACGACAGCGCCATGACGCTGACCAATGGAAAAATCAGGACGAATAAACCTCTTTTCATGAGGAACCCCTGTTTTACATTCCGAAGGATCATACTCCAGGCAAGACTCCAACTTCACTTGGCATATGTCTTGGGTACGCAAGAGGGCGGGGAATTGTTCCTGATATATGCCTGCCGGTTGCTTGAGAGGGGAAGGCGACAGAGTTGGAGGCAGGATCATGGGAGCCCGGAAATTTGTGCGATTCGGGAGCGCGCTTGGCCCCTCTTATCCACCCTCCTGTGGCCCCAGCCGCTTATTCTTGTGTTCCAACAAATCATTCAGTTCCCGTACCAGGGCGAGAAATTTCTCCTGGTCCTTTTCTTCCTGGATCTGCCCCAGCAGGTAATTCATGCGTTCTCGTTCTTCTGGTCTCATAATCGGGAACGTAAGCGGCGCAATCACTTGTTGGTTAGCTGGCACGATGATTGGTTCGATCATAATATTAACTAATACATATAGAATGTGAAGCGCTGCCCCCAAGCAAACTCTGGTCAAACGCAACGTTACGAACCTGAAAGCGCTAACAAGCGGAGCGTAGTCGCGGCGGCTAGATGCTTTGGCATTACAGCCCGCGTTCTGACTATGCACGTGTATTTAGCAACCGGTGGGCCAATTCGAAGTATAAGGGGAATCACTAGGACGCTTTGCCGGTCCGAGCATTTCATTCCAACATGTTATGACGCGGTGTTCACGATCGTACCGGCGGAGCCGGCATCCAGGGAAGGATGACTGGCCCATTCCTCATAGCAAACTCTACACATTAAGAATTGCCTGAGGCTATTTCTGACCCATTACTACAGCAATACCCTTAATGGCGGCCGCATGAAGAAATCCCGAGCGTTCTTACGATGCCTTGCGCATAGGCTCTTTGTTTGGAGGCGTTCAGCGAGATATTGGTCCAACAGCCCCGCGAGCTCCTGGCAGAGCTCCAGCATGCGGTCAGGATCGGTTTCCTCACAGACTTGCTGCGCGATGGTTCTCCAGCGTTCGTTTCCCTCGGTTTCACGCATATTGTCTCCTGAAATTGCGTCAACCGTTGCCTGAGATGTTAAAAGGATTGGACCTGAAGGCAAACGCCAACTTACGCCATGGTAGAAATAAGAAACGCTGTGCCGTCGCTCGCGAGATGGCAAAGTAGAGGAAGAAACGCGGATAAGCCATGACCGTCGCATGCAGAGGCGATTCAGACATCATCGGCCGCGGCGATGCCGTTTCCGATCTTGGAACGGACGAACTGCGCGAAATTTTGTGCGATGCGCTGGATCATGTGCAGCGTGGCGCCTCGGTTCTTGCCATCGTTGCCGATAAAACTCGCGACGACAACACCGCCCTGCTGTTCCCCATCGCGGCTGAAATCTTAAGCTCCCGCGCCATCACAAAACTGGATGTCCTGATTGCGCAGGGCACACACTCGGCCATGAGTGAGCCCGAGAAGCTCGCCAAGATCGGTGCCATTCGCGCTGCCGACGTTCCCGGGTTCGGCCGCCTCTTTGATCACGACTGGGCGGATCCCAAAAAGCTGATCTCCATCGGCGCCCTCGACTCCGGGCGCGTCCGTGAACTTACGGGGGGACTCCTCACGCGCCCCATTGAGTTGAAAGTCAACCGGCTGCTCGCTCGGGGTCTCTATGACACCATCCTGATCTTCGGAACCACGGTCCCGCACGAAGTGGCGGGCTTTTCCGGAGGAGCCAAATATTTTTTTCCCGGCGTGTCCGGACCGGAACTCACTCACGCCAGCCACTGGCTGAGTGCCCTCGCCACCATCGAGCGCACCATCGGACGCGTGGAAACTCCCACGCGCCATCTTTTCGAAGCGGCCGCCGACTTCATCCCTGCCCAGGTCATCTCCCTCAATTCCGTTGTAAGCCGCGACCATGGCCGCCTTCGCACCCATGCACTTTTCTGCGGAGATCTCCGCCTGGCCTTCCGTAAGGCCGCTGCCGTCAGCCGCCACCTGCACATCAGGTACACCGGACGGAAGTTCCGCCGCGTCATCGCTTTGCTCGATTCGCATTACGAAGATCTTTGGGTCGGCGGCAAAGCCAGTTACCGCCTTGGTCCTGTGATTGAAGAAGGTGGCTCGCTGCTCATCTATGCGCCCCAGCTGCAAACCATCTCCGAAACGCATGGCGCGCTGATCGAGAAGTACGGCTACGCGCCCCTCGAAGTCGTGCGCGAACTCGTGGCCGAGTCCCTGGACTTGCAGCAAAATCTCGGCGTTGCCGCCCACCTGACGCACGTTGCGTTCGCTGGGCGCCGTCTCGCCGATGGCTCCATCGTTCCACGATACTCGATCACTCTGGCTTCACAGGTAAATGCCGAAACCTGCCGTAGGGTGAATCTCGGTTATATGGACCCGCGCTCTTTCCGTCGCGAGGATTACAAAGGCGATCCCGACACGCTGATCGTCGACCAGGCCGGCCGCGATCTTTATCTGGTCGACCCCTTACCTGACTAGGAGTTTCGAGTTTTCCGCATGCGTGTCGCGGAGAAATGGGCGAAGCATCTGCTTCTCTTTCTCTTACATACTGCGTGAATCTCCGCTGCGCAGCACTCCTACCTACACCACCAGAGAAGACAACCTGCTACATAGCCCTCGCCACTAACCTCAAGAGTATGGCCCTCGTGCGTTTAATTGCGATGTCAACCGTGGAATTCGTCATTCTCCTGCTCCTCTGGATGCTCTTCGTCAGCCAGTTAAGCTGGCAGGAGTTTTGGATCGGCTTCATTGCTGCGGCGCTTGCCACTCTCGCCGACACCATGGTTGAAGCCGAGAATTTCGCGCCCTTTCAACCGCGCATGCGCTGGGTCCTGCTCATCTTTTGGGAGCCTTGGTATGTCTTGAAAGGCTCAATCGTTGCCTTGCGTGAACTCGCACGCACGCTTACCGGCGGACAGCCCGTCGGACGCTTTCAGGCCTTCTCCTATCCTTCCGGTGGCCAGGACGCCGTTGCCGGCGCGCGCCGAGCGTTGTTCGCTGCTTACGTCACCATTTCTCCCGATACCATCGTCGTCGGAATTGATCGCGATCACAATACCGCTCTGCTGCATCAGATTGGTCCCACCGAAGTGTCGGAACTGGCGAGGGAACTGGGAGCGCGGCCATGAATGCCTGGCTCATGGGCGCCGATGTTCTTCTTTTCACCCTCGTCCCTTGCGGCATCGCGGTCTTTCGTGGAAACGCCATCGAACGCCTGGTCGCCCTCGAGATGGCTGGCATAGTGCAGACCATTCTGCTGGTTTTTCTTGCGGAAGCCTTTCATCGGCCCAGCACCTATGATCTCGCGCTCGCCATGGCTCTGCTGACCTTCGGAGGTGGCCTGGTCTTCGCCAGGTTCCTGGAACGATGGCTCTGATGGTCGCCAACATCGCGATTGCCGTTCTACTCGCTCTCTGTGTCTTGAGCACGGCGATCTGCTGCCTCGCGCTGATCCTGGTTAAAGATGTGTTCAACCGCATGCATTATCTCGCTCCGGTCACGAGTTTTTCCGTGCTGGCCCTGCTCGCTGCCGTCGCCCTTCAGAACGGATGGAGTCAGGGCACCATCAAGACGATCCTCATCCTGCTCGTGCTTTTTCTGGTCAACGCCGTGTTGACGCACGCCACCGCGCGCGCCGCCCGCGTCCGCCAGTTCGGGCACTGGTTGCCGCATCCGAAAGAACACATCCTGGGGGCGCCGCATGGTCCATCCTCACAGCTTTAACTTGCCCGCCGGAGCGCCCATGCTGGTTCTGCAGGCCACCATCCTCATCTTCGTTGCCATCACCGCCACGGCGGTGGTCTTTACCCGGCAACCGGTGCGTCAGGTCGTGGGGCTGAGCTTCTACGGAATTATCCTTGGCCTGTTGTTCTTCATCTTGCAGGCCCCCGACGTCGCGCTCTCGCAGATCACCATCGGCGCCGTCGCCCTTCCGCTCATGTTCATGCTCTCGCTGGCCAAGATTCGTCGTGATGCGGAAGAACGAAAACGCCGCGAGGAATCCGAGCACCGCCGGGAGGCCGCATGAACCGCCGCGTCCGCAGATGGTTCTTCCTGATTTGCGCCTGTGCCATCTTCGGACTCTTCGTCTCCGCCGTTCGCCAAATGCCTACCTTTGGTCACTATCGCGGACCCTACGGAGACATCCTCAATCGCGAAACCGTCTACGAACGCCACATCACCGACGTTGTCACCGCCGTGAACTTCGATTGGCGCGGTATCGATACCTTGGGCGAAGAGTCGATCCTCTTCCTGTCCGTGATTGGAACGCTCGTCCTGTTGCGCAAGCCTTCCTCCGAAGTAAATGATTCACACGACGAGAACGATACGGCCGACAAGCGCAAGGGCAGGGAAATCCCCTTGCCGAGCGCCGCGACCAGAGTTGCGACTTTGGGCCTGGTCGGCCCACTCGTGGTCTTCGGTCTCTACATCGTTGCCCACGGACATCTCACCCCCGGTGGCGGATTCCAGGGCGGCGTCATTCTCGCCACCGCTCCGCTGCTGGTCTATCTCGCCGGAGATCTGAAAAGCTTCAAGCGCATTGCCAATCATGAAACTGTGCAGATCGGCGAAGCGCTTGGCCTCCTGGGTTTTCTCATCCTCGGACTTCCCGGAATGATTCGCGGAGGCGCCTATCTCCGCAACGTCCTCCCCTTGGGCACCAGCGGCCATGTGTTTTCCGGAGGAATGATCGCTCCCATCAACGTCTGCACCGGAGTCGCGGTCTCCGCCGGATTGGTCGCCGTGACCTATGTCTTTCTGGAACACACACTCGAAACCCGTTTGCGAGGCCGCCGATGAGCCTGCTGCCCTACATCGTCGCCGTCTGGCTATTTCTCGTTGGACTGTACGGCATCGTGACCAGCCGGAATTTCATTCATCTGGTCATGTGTCTGGCCATCCTCCAGAGCTCTACCTACGTTTTTCTTTTGGCTGTGGGATACCGGATCGGAGCTGGTCCTCCCGTGTTCGCCAACGTGCCGGTCGGAACGCCTGCCGTCGATCCCGTGGTGCAGGCCTTACTGCTCACCGACATCGTGGTCGAAGCTACCGTCGTGGCGCTCTTGCTCTCCTTTGCCGTTCAGGTGCATCGCAACACGGCCACGCTCGATCCTGAAAAAGTTGTTGAACTGGAGGGCTAGCGCGTGAACCCTCTGGTTCCTTTACCCCTGCTGATCCCGCTGGCAGCGGCGTTCTTGCTCGGCTTGCTGAATAAACGCTGCCCACGCTGGTTCGCCGATTCCATCGCGATTCTCGCCGCGAGCGCTACCGGAGTCGTTAGCCTCATTCTGATGCATGAGTCCGCCCTCCGTCCGATCGTCTATTGGTATGGCGCATGGACGCCTCGCTCCGGCATCGCGCTCGGCGTCGATTTCTACGTTGATCCCTTCAGCGCCGGACTCGCCGCCTTCGTCTGTTTGCTAGCCCTCGCCTCGTTCATTTTTTCGCTGCACTACTTCGATTCTGTAGGAAATCTTTTCCACGTCCTTATGCTCGGCTTCATTGCCGCCATGTGCGGCTTCAGCCTGAGCGGCGATCTCTTCAATCTTTTCGTCTATTTCGAATTGATGAGCGTGGCTGCGTTTGCCTTATGTGGATACAAGACTGAAGAACCCAGCACGCAGCAGGGAGCCATCAACTTTGCCGTACTGAATACCATCGGCGCCTTCCTCGCCCTTCTCGGGCTCGGCATGTTCTACGCCCGCACTGGCGCGCTGAATCTCGCCCAGATCGGACGCACGCTCGGCCACGACTCCGGAGTCCTCGTCGTCACCTCCTTCGTCTTCGTCATGTGCGGACTGCTGGTTAAAGCTGCCGCCTTCCCATTTCATTTCTGGCTCGCCGATGCCCACGCTGTCGCACCCACTCCCGTGTGCGTGCTCTTTTCCGGGATCATGGTCGAACTCGGCGTCTATGCTGTAGCCCGTGTTTACTGGTCCCTGATGGACGGCGCCCTCGCTCCTCACCGCTCCGCGCTGACCGGAGTCCTTCTCGTCGTCGGAACCATGACCGCCCTCCTCGGTGCTTGCATGTGCTTCGCACAGCGCCATATCAAACGCCTGCTCGCGTTTTCCACTATCAGTCACACCGGGCTGCTCATCATCGGTTTCGCGCTCCTGAAACCCGGGGCTCTGGCCGGCGCAGCCCTTTACCTGATCGGCCACGGTGCCGCCAAAGGGGCGTTGTTTCTGGTTGCGGGCATCCTTTTGCACCGCTGCGGATCAATCGACGAAGCTCATCTCTACGGCCGCGGCAGGAAGATGCCCTGGACCGGAGCGGTCTTCGTGCTCGGCGGCTTCGGTCTGGTTGGCTTGATTCCTTTCGGGACCTTCGCCGGCGAGCACGCCATCGAATTCATCGCCGAGCGCAACCATCAGGGCTGGCTCGATATCGTTTTCTTCCTTGCGGTCACGATCACCGCCGCCGCCGTCTTCCGCGTCTACGCTCGCGTCTTCCTCGGGCGCGGAACCCGCCTCTCCAGCGGAGCAAGATTAAAGACCGTCGATGAACGGCGCGAAACCTCCGGACCGCATAACCACGTGCCCGCGGTTATGTTTCTACCCGCATTCGCTCTCGGATTACTCGCCATCGCTGCTGGATGCATCCCCGGAGAGACGCATGCCGTTCTGACCGCTGCCTGTGCGTTCGCCGATCACGCCGGATATCAGGCGCGTGTGCTGGAAGGTGCCTTTCTCCCCATTCAGGCTGTGGCGTCCGAACACGCGCCCCTGCTTTCATCGGTATTGCGCTCGCTCGGAGCCACACTGGCCGCCATCGCTTTGGCAGTCTTCGCGATCTCTCCTGCCTGGGATCGCGGACGCATCTACTCGCGTCCTTTCGCCCGTTCCATGGCATTCATTCGGCGCCTGCATAGCGGCAGGGTGGGCGATTACGTCGCCTATTTCGCCTTCGGAGTTGCTGCTATCGGCATTGCCCTCGCATTTCTCATCGCAAGCTAACCCACGCAAACCTTAGGCCGCCTTTCATACATCGGATGGAAGAAATGGATTTGCGATCTCCTGTCCTGCGCCCGCCCGAAGGCCGAAGTTGGCACAAACACACGATCATCGGCAAAACGGTCATTGTCAGCCTGATCGTGATTGCCACCAACGTGATTGGCAACTATGCCCTGAAGCGCGGCCTCAGTCAGATCGGCGGCGTCGAGTCCTGGTCCCCCATGCCTTACATCCATGCCTTCCTGCATCCCTGGGTGGGCATCGGCGTGATTTTCATGTTCGCCTGGCTTACCTCGCGCCTCTCGCTGCTCAGTTGGGCCGATTTAACTTACGTTCTGCCGGTAACTTCCTTTTCGTATGTCCTGAGCGCAATCATCGGAGCCATCTACCTGAATGAGCAAGTCAGCAATCTGCACTGGGCAGGCATCTCCCTGATCACGGTCGGAATTCTGCTCGTGGTGCTGACCTATCCAGAAACCACCGACGAGCACGGGCCGCTTACCGATTCCGACCATGAGAACAGGATGATCGAATGATCGGGTTGCTCGTCACTCTCGTCGTCGTTCCCGGGGCCATTGGCGATCTGCTGAACAGCGCCGGAATGAAGCGCCATGGCGAAATCACCGACTGGAGCCCGCTTGGATTGCTGCGGCTCTCCCGCGATTTGCTGCACAACTTCTACATCATGGCCAGCATCCCGGCCATGGCCATTTCTTTTTTTGCCCTGATGGCGCTGCTTTCCGCCAGCGACCTCAGCTTCGCCGTTCCCATCACGGCTTCGAGCTACATCCTCGAAACCGCGCTGGCCAAGTATTACCTCAAGGAACGCGTGGACTGGCGCCGCTGGGTCGGCACCACTCTCGTCGCCATTGGCATCGCTTGTCTCTCGATCTGATATGCATTTCATCTTCGGCTTTATCAAAAACGGCGTTCTCATGGCCATCATTGCCCACGGCCTGATCGGCCTTTCCCTGGTCTGGGATAAGGTGCTGCTCAACCGCCCAGGAACAAGAAATCTGTTCAGCTATGTCTTCTGGATGGGCGCGCTAAGCGTCTTCGGAGTCATTCTGGTGCCCTTCGGCTACAACTCGCCTTCGCTCAAGGTCATGGTGATCGCCTTCGTCGCCGGCGTCGGAAATCTGGTCGGAACCTTCTACTACTATGCGGCGCTGAAACGCGGCGAAGCCTCGGAAACTCTGGCCGTTATGGGAGGCTTCTCACCCGTCGCCACCATGTTCTTCGCCTACTTGATGCTTGCAAAGCAGATGACCGACTTCCAACTGATCGGTTTCGCTCTGATGACCGGTGGCGGTTTTTTCATGTTCTTCTCCGAAAAACTTCCGCTGAAGAAACTATTGCCGCCGGTGCTGCTCGCCGCTGCCTTCCTCGGTTTGGTCAATGTGATGGAAAAGATCGTCTATGATCGGACGAATTTCGTCAGCGGCTATGTCTGGTTCACCATCGGAACCTTCATCGGCGCACTGGCGCTGCTGATTCCTCCCTCGTGGAGAAAACAGATACTTGCGGAATCCGGCCAGGACAATCCCAAAAACCGCTTCTGGTATTTCATCAATCGTTTCATGGCCGGCGTGGGATCGTTCCTGATCTTTTACGCCATCAGCCTCACGCATCCTTCGATCGTCGACGCCATCTCCGGTGTGCGCTACGTGGTCATTTTCGTGGGCGCGCTCCTGCTGACCAACTTCCATCCCGACTGGCTGAAAGAAAAATTCAGCGGACCGCAATTGATGGCCAAAGCCATCGCAACCTGCCTGGTCGTTTCCGGCCTGGTGCTGGTCGGACTGGCCGGCCGCGGCAGCACGGGAAGTCCGATTGCCGTTGTTCCCGCAGCTTCCCGCCCCATCGCCGCACGCATCGTGTCCATTCCACCCCGGTAAAGTCGCGGTGATACCATATCGAGTCCGTCCCAGTCAGCGGACTTTTGCACGATGTATATACCCGAATACCATCGCATTCGCGACGACGGCGAAGCGCTCAGGTTTGCCCGCGCCCATCTTTTTGCAATTCTGGTCTCTAACAGCAATCAGGGGCCATTCGCCACGCATCTGCCGGTTCTGGTGAGCGAAAGCGAAACCGGCCTCGTGGTCCGCGGACATGTTGCCCGGCAAAATCCGCATTGCCAGTACTTACAGGGCGCTCAAGAGTCGCTGGTGATCTTTCATGGTCCCCACGCCTATATCTCGCCCAGCCTCTATGAGCTTCGCGAAAATGTGCCCACATGGAATTACGCCGCCGTCCATATGTATGGGCAGGTGACGACCTTCAACGATCCCACGCACCTGCTCGATGTGCTGCACCAGATCATTCATACCTTCGAGTCGGAATACATGCAGCAATGGTCCGGGTTGAGCGAGGAATATCGCCAGCGCATGCTGCATCACATTGTGGGATTTGAACTGAAAGTCTCCCGCATCGAAGGCAAATATAAACTCAGCCAGAACCGCTCGCCGCTGGATCAGCAATCCGTGATCGATTCCCTGGGATCGAGCGGAGATTCGGTCATTTCCGGGACCGCCGCATTGATGCGCGCGCAAGGATTGGGATTGAAGAAAGAAAAATAGTGTTTGCGCGGACGCCTCGTCCGCGGGAACTTTCATGGAGAAAGTAAAGGTAAAGGTGAAGACTCCAACATCGCAACCGCTTCTCGGAGTGCGCGTGCTCATCGGCCGCGCCCGCCATCAGGCTGGAGTGCTTTCTGCCGAACTACGTAAGCTTGGTGCCGATGTCCTGGAGATCCCGTTCATCGAAATTCGCAAGCCACGCTCCTACAAG
>DAIDGW010000080.1 GCA_027452245.1 Acidobacteriaceae bacterium | reverse complement strand
CGGCCGACCAAAGATTCGAAATTGAATTCCACGACGGCGAAGATATGCCGCCACCGATAGTCCGTAGGGACCAGCGCCAATAACCGCAGTGTCTAACATGCTTTAGATAGCCTTCTTGGGGGAGAGAACCAGTTTCTTAAGACGGGGAATTTAGACCGCACAGCGAGGGAGGATTTCGTCATGATAGCACGAAAACTGCGCAGTATCCCACGCAGGCGTAGGACCTATAATGCCAATTGTTTCAGTTGCTTAGCTGGAGGCGCCCCACGCGCCCCATCGTGCTGAGGAAGGTAAGTATGACGTCCCCCAGACTTGCGGGAAAGTTCGTCTGACTCTTGAAAATGTAAACTTCAGGACTAAAGGCCACTATGAATCAACGAATGCGTATTTGCGCATCTCTCAGTCGCCAAGACTCCCACGAACAAGAGCGCTGCTGGTTATATGTTTTGAGAAGCCAACGTCTGCGATTCAGATCTATCTCTAGCAGGCTCAAACGAGTAAACGAGTTGACCGTCGCTTTCGCTCGCGTAGGCGATACGGGCCCGCTCACCCCCTTTGCCCTCAATCTGCCAGGCACCATTCGCTCTAACCAATCTCATATTGGCTCGATCCTTCCACCAGGATGCGACCTCCCTGGGAAGGGGCATCCAAATTTTCATATTGGCAGCTAGGCACGTTAAGTAGCCTAGCAAAGCTGTATAGCTTGACATCTCTTCCTGGCCCACAATGTAGTCCGGGTGAATGATGAAATTCATCAATCCGTGCTTCGCAATGATCAGATCGATCTGCTGCTTCCACAGATCGATGGAGTGCTCTCCTAATATGTTGAACAAAGAATAGTCTTGGGTCATGGTTACAGGCAACTCGACGAGATTGCCGACAAAATAGGGCATTACGGTGCAGCATCCGCCCCGCTGAGGGTCAAGGTGCGCAACGTTTGGAACAGACATGTCGTAGTCGAACTCCAAAGCATCGAACCAATCTTGTCTTCGATACAACACAGCCGACCGGAACCCTTCAGCTTTGAATTCTCGAGCATAGTTGTTGATTTTCTCAATGCGAGCAGAGAACTTTTTCTTATCCCTGAAGAGAAGCCCGTCATGGTTCAAGTCCTGGACGTTAATCTCAAATCCTCGCGTTCGAATCTCTTGCAAGTAGTGCTCGGGAACCACATACCGGGACTCTGGAACTATCTGGAAGGATGCACGAATACCAAATGACTCATCAATGCCCATCAGCGTAGTACAAAAATCTCTTCCTGCTGAGGTTTCTACATCGTGAGTCATGATGGCACAACTAGACGCACCGTCTGGCCAGAACCAGATAAACGGAACCTCTTTCAGGCGGCCGGCACGAATGGACAAAAGCAGCATCTGTTCCATTAGACAATCGACTGTCCGATCTACAGGCCAAGCCGGGAAAGTAAAGTGGCGCCAGCCGTTGAGCCTCACCTTCTGCAGATGTTTTCGTAGAACGATTGGTAAAATTGGCCGAAGCAGGTAATAGACTTGGCCGGTAAATGACGAAGCGGGATGGGCACCGATAGCCGACTCAGCATACCGTTCAAATCGAAGGCTATTCAAAACTTCCGTGAGGTCGAATGGCAGGTAGACTTTCTTGGCCTCTCCAACACATTCCAGCGCCACATTTCTGAGAGAACCAGTTGGGGACGTGGACGTCCTACCTCCATGCAACTTCCCATGAAGAACATTTTGTCCCAATCTGAAGTATCCGTTTTTCCCAGACACAAGCCCTTTCAGGGCAAACTCTACAGGTTGCTCGGAGCATCGGAAGTATTGATATATGGACTCATTCATTTGACTAGTGGCTCCATACAAACGCAAGAAAAGCGAGGCCAAAGGGGGAAGTTAGATGGTTAGCCGCGCCAGAGGAGTCTTCAAAGGCAGCCGTTAGCAACGAAGCAAGCGACAAAGCAAGTGAACGTTGGACGTCGATGGGACCTCGGCCATGTGATCGAGAGGCTTGCCAGTAACCTTGGAGCGAGACAAGGCCGCTAGAAGGGCTGCAAGAACTGCCTGGAAAAGTGGGTTGGCTGTGGCCTGAGAGTGGATTGCAATAGGAGCTGTACCTCTATGAAAAGCTGTGTCGAGAAGGTCCACCTGCGGCAGCACTACAATCACAAGCATAACTCCAAAAACTGCCAAGAGTACGCACACAGATGCACGACTGATGTGCCAATGCCGCATATTAGTCAATATATATGGTCGCTTTGCTGCTAACCATTGCCCTAAAGTGCTATTCCAAACCTTTGCCGCTGACACGATTTCAGCCTTCTCCGACTCACAGATCGGAATCAAAACCCCCGCTTCGCGATCAGGTACGGAACGAGGGCAATTTCAGCCAGAGTGGGCAGCGGATCTTTGCTGCTGAACACCGCTTCTACGTTGCACCTCTTGACTGAGCTGAAATAGCCCTTTAGATCCAAGTCGCCGCCGCGGATTGCCATCAATGCTGCAGGGACGTCAGTCATCATGCGCACCCAAGCCATTCCGGGCCCAACCTTCGAAACTGGGACTGGCAGTCCCACCTGATCCGCATACAACATATAACTGAAATCAACTCCGGCGTGCCGGCCAAGGCTATGATAACCCCAAGTGCGAGCATTAACGTCGAGCAATTTGTATTGAGCATCTCGCGGGTCCAATTTGTATTCGATCTCGACTAGGCCGTAGTAGTTGATCGACCGCAGAAAGCGCTCCGAAAGTTCCTCTACAATCGGCGCGTCAATCGTCTCGACGTATGTGCTGGCTCTTCCAAACTGCAGGGGATGTTGACGTCGCCGACGAGCGACCATTTTCCCAACTGCTTGTCCGTTGCGGAAGAAAGCACAATATGAGATCTGCTGCTTTCCGCCGCCGGGAATAACCTCCTGAACCATTGCTTCTCCGGGGCCGACGAGCCCAAAAGCAGCTTCGAACAGTTCTTTCAATTCAGAACGGCTTGAAGCACACCATGCCTTAGCTCTTGTGGCGTAAATGAAATGTTCTTTGATGGCCGGTTTGATCGCAAGCGGGAGTGGTATGCCTTCGAGTGCCTGCAGTTCGTTTGCAGTGGCCAAGTAGTAGGTCTTTGGGATTGGAATTCCAAGCTCGTGGGCCCGCTTGTACGTGTTTCGTTTATCCCATGCCCACTGTACGCTGTCCCAAGTTGCAGTAGGCACCCGAAAAAAACGGCCAAGTTCGGATCGATGTCGGGAGAATGCCGCAACGTGCTCGTCCCGCGTTGGAAACAGCACCGAACCGCGCAGCTCTGGCCGCTTCCCCAACTCGAGGAGAATCTTCACCGTAAGATCGCCATCTCGCAAATCGCTTAGTTTGATGAACTCGGTACAATAACGGGAAAACCGCGAGACTGATTGCTCATCGTCGATTACGTAGACTGGTATTCCGTGCTGGCCGATGCTCCGCACAATTCCGAGTCCTTGATAGTCCCCCCCCAGAACTACTGCTCCGGGGAAATTACTGCTCGGACGCTTAATGGAGCTGGGCATAATGCTCATGCGAACGGAATATCAGTTCCAATTGGCCAACCCACGAATGATTTCTGTTGACGCAAACTCAGCTCCCGAAACGAACCCGAGTATAGGCCCAAAGCTCCACGCCGCTGATTTGCCGATGAAATGCAGTCCCGGAGCTGAGCTTTCCATACCACGGCCGAGAACAGGGTATCCTTCCTGAGTTTTCAACTGCTTCAGCAAAGGTTCGGAAAGGAAGTCATAACGTGAGACGTCCACTCGATATCCCGTAGCGAGTAGAACATGATCCACTATTCGTTCGGTGTTGTCGCTCAATCTGAGATGAACTCGACTATCTATTGGCTTCGCCGATAGGACTTGTCGCCCAAACGTAATCGGCACATCCTGAAGCCTTAGCTTTAGCCACCCAGCAACAGCAGGTCGAATTGCCCGATAGGCGGTGCGATTCTGAAATCCGCGCGGAAAACGCCGAAATATGTGGGGCATTGCCACTAAGAGACTGATTCCAGCTGGTCCCACGTCGCGGCTCGAATACAGCATCTTCGAAATGAAACCCAATCGGTGCAGTTTCGGATGTAATCCTACCCAATTCAGATACTGTTTCCTCGCAATTACCTCGACTCCCGTACCGGCCTCTCGCAACAAGGCTGCTGATTCCAAGGCGCTTTGGCCGCATCCGATCACCGCAACGCGCTTTCCCTGAAACTTGCGCAAATTCCTATGGTCGCTGGAATGCGATGCCATTTCCAATGAAAGGCTCCGAAAGACTTCCGGCCTGACGGTAAACCCCCCAATTCCGGTCGCCACGACGACTCGGCGGGACCTTAAGAAGTCTCCGTCTTGCAATGTGACCTTGAACCCATCATCAAGGAGGTCTACCCTTCTAACCTTTCGATGATCCACATTGGGTACGACCTTCTGCTGGAACCAATGGCCGTATTCTACAAAGCTGTCTAGGGGAATAGGCTCTGATAACTTGCGCCCAGTATCTCGGCAGTACGCATCAATCGTGAACTGATGGCTCGGATCAGCGATATGCGAAGCATCCCAACTGGATCGCAGACACATTCCAATCGGCATCTGGTTTTCCCAGAATGACATGGGCTCGCCGAAGACCTGAACTTCTGTGCCAGCAGCTCGCAGATAGGCGCTTGCAGAAAGTCCATACGGTCCTGCACCAATGACTGTGATTTTGACTGAGCTGTTCTTAAGCATTTTCAGCGAGATTTTGGCCAGGGTGGGGACGGATGCACTCGCGTCTCTTCAGATGCGGGCAAACCGGCTCACGGCATCGCGTATGGTGACAACTTCCGCGCTCGATTCCAGAACCAAATGCATAACTTGTTCAAAATCATCGGGAGTACACCCATAGGGTGACGGATTAGGGCTGATATCGTGCGTGTAAAGCACAAGCCAACCGTTACGCTGCACATTTTCCGCAACTAGCTTTCGAACTGCTTCTGTGCCGTACCGAGAATAGATTGGGTTGGCGCGAAGATAGCTCAGATCTACAGGGTCTGTGTTGATTCCCCAATTGTTTGAACGACAGCTGTCGTAGACTGAATGCAATCTTCGTTTGACGCCCAATGTGGCTTGTCCGTTCGGAAATGAAAAATTTCGGATATCATAGCCGAGCATCTTCTTGATTCCGCTCCGGTTCGCAGCGCAGTTTTCCGCGAACGATTTGCCATCGCGCGAAAAGCACGGTACGTGATCACGAGTATGGCATCCGAGTTCATGTCCAGCAGCGACCAGATTGTCAAGATCAGAGCGCGTGAACATCGCCTCCGAGTCGACGATCTTGCCCATCATCCCTGAGGCGCAGTAGTACGTACCTCTCCACCCGTGATCGCTTAGCATCCTGCCCCCGATCCCTAATGCTGATCGCGGGAAATCGTCGAATGTAAACGACACCATCGCAGAAGTACTCTGTCTCCGGGCCCGATCGAGCGAGACCCACTCTGCCAGAAGCAGGTGCATCTTCTGCTGCAATCCCAATATTTTTCGTGGAAGCGAAACCGGCTGCATTGATAAGGGAAACCCACATCTAGGGCAAACAGTGGCAGCGGGGAGTGCTGCCACTTGCAACGATTAACGACTATTGAACCGTGGCCAGCAAGCCGCTCGGAGGCACAGGGCTCGGCAAGGAATTCTGCAACGGATGTGGATAGGTAAATGGTTGATAAAATGTGGTCCATTTCTTGCTGCTGTTGCATTGATATAGCGTATTCTGATCGGTCGCCCAATACGCTACGCCAGCGCTGCATGAACTGGGTCGAGTAGCTAAGGTTCCGATTCCCACACCAGTGGTGCCATTGAAGTTGCCGACCGAGTCGTAAAAATCGCGGTTTTGCACGATTTCGTAGGGCGTCCAGTTCGTGCCGCTGCCGGCGTTGTAGACGAGTGGAGATATCTGACTCGACGTCCCCGTACAACCCAGAGAATTCATGCAATTATCCCACGAATACAGTGGCTGGCTCGTCAGTCCCGCGCTGGCCCCACTCCCACGACCGATCTGTTCGTAGCAACCCCATCCATAGGAGACGGGGGGATTGACGTTGCCGTCTTTTGAGTTCGTCCCGTTGCAATAGCCGTGTGCAGAAGGAGCGTTAGAGTTGGAACGATAGTTAGTGATCCCAAAGTCTTGTGCAGTACCGTGACTCGTGTACGTATTGCTCCAAACCACGCCTGTCCCTCCACGGTATTGAACACCCCATGCAGACACACCGTTCGGGTTGACTGCGTTCATGTAGACGTTTTGCATTCGGCACCCGTTGTCTACAGTGTCATAGCCGTGGTTAGCAATTGCATTCTGATAGACCGAGTTGTATCGAAATACGTAGGCACCCCCGTCGTCGCAATCAATGTCAACTTCGTGAATTGCGAAACTAGGATAGTTCATTGTGTTGTTTTCGAAGTAAACGGCATTTACGTTCTCGAACGGCATGGCTTGAATCCAAGCGCTACTGCCGTTACCTGAATCTCCGGGCTGGATGCTCTCAACGATTACTCCCAAGTCAGTGATGGTGTTGTGGTCAACTACGCAACCGGGCGATACGCACGGTACCGCGAAACTGAGAAACCGACCGTACCCCGGGTTCGATGGATAGGGCTCAGCGGTGTTGTGGTCAATGCGAACCGAGTACCCAGTACTTTGCGTAAAGGTAAGGATTCCTCCGGCATCGGCACTCTCATATTGCCAGTCAAAGCCAGTGATCCTAAACTGTTTCCCGTTACAGCACTCATTCCCCACAAAAATTGCATCATTGCTGAATCCCGCAGGAATGTTGACGATAATGTGAGTACCGCCCGATCCCGCTCCCTGCAATGTGATTGAATACCCAGGCATCACTACGTGGGAAGTCCACGTGCACGTCCCAGCGGGGACGGTCACTGTCGAGCCATCACTCGTGACCAGATTCAATGCCGTTTGTATATCGTTGGAATTGCAGGATGCGGCATCGATGGTAGCTGCATGCGCGCTCTCGACCCGCAAACATAGGCAAAACAAAATGAGGGGGAAGACGAATCCAATTTTTCGTGTCATTTTATCTCGCGTCCTGCTGAACACTATAGCCGCAGGATCTCTATGCTTCGAGGCACGAAGGTTCATCCGGCACACTGAGATTTCCTAGGGGGAGATAGTTCCGTCGTCACTCAGCGCCATGCCGGGGATTACACGCTCGGAACTACATCTGAAAACCTCCTGCAAGCCTTTTCTTTTCAATTTCGTAAGAAACTTTGTCCCACCATCGAACTAAACTCCATCTCACGTTTGGAGTGAATACTTGAGCTCGGGTAGCCCAATTCCAGCCGAAGAGGGTCTTAATCCAAGCATATTTCCAGGATAGATTCGGTGGCTGGAGCCGCCCTCCGAGATCCTCGGCGGTCCGTTTCATCTGAGAGAGGATATCCGGCCTCTGCGGATAAAAATCGATCACGTAATCCTGGAGATGCTTCAGACAGGCCGCTCGCGACCTTTCGCTATCTTCCAGAGAAAGCAAATAGCGGAGATGGAGCTGGATTGAACCCCATAGGGCGTCCAGCTTCTGGTTCGATCTGCCCGCAAAACTTGCTTGGCTATACCCGGAGCTGCGGAAGTAGATTCGTGCATCGGGGACAAACTTGACGCCGTCGCTCGCCAGAAGGAGACGGCAGAAGTACTCACCATCATCATCGGTCAACATTGTTGTGTCCCACGGACCTGCAGCCAGGGTCAGCTCTCGGCTAACCAACCACACCGCCGTCTGCATGAATGCCTTCTGCTCTAGCTTACGCAGAAGAAACTCTGCAGGAGCTAGATCAGACCACAATCCGCTTGGGACAAATTTGGCTCGACCCCGCCGGTACATAAAGCGACCCCATGCACAGGAAAGAAGCGTGCGCCGGCTGCACCCTCCGCAAACAAGGGCCATCTGTTTTGAGATCTTGTCCGGAGCCAGGAGATCATCGTGATCTAACCACTGGATGTACTCCCCTCGGCTTAGAGAAAAAGCGGTGTTCCTAGCTGCCGGACCGCCCTCGTTTGCCTGATCAACGACTTGGACGCCACGGCTTTCAAAGTGGCGGACGATGGAAAGGGTTCGATCAGTGCATCCGTCAACAACAACAATTATTTCTTTGGATTCCCAAGTTTGTTCAAGCGCCGAATGGATTGTTTCTGCAATCCACTTTTCGGCGTTGTATGCGGGAATAAGAATTGAGACCAGTGGTTTCATGCTTTATCCATGATGGCAGCGGAGCACATGCTCCGATTGCAGCCAGTCCTGACTACTCTCAGCTAACTTCCTGAGAACTAGGCTGGATAGCAACTGTACTCGGCCCGTTCTTGGAGGAGGTCGCAACTGCCTCGGGCTTGAAAAACCCGCTTCGTGGCACCATCTCGTGTAGAACTCCTCCCAGTTGGCGAAGGGGGGCCGTGCTGCCGTGAAGAAGGATTACCGCAAAGACGTAAAACGATCCGAACGTCATGGAGATAGCACTAATTCGGTAAAGAGAGCCAATCTCTCCGCTGGCAGTGATTAGTGACGGGATGCCCCTCGCGATTCCTACCGACGTACAAGCAGCGATCAGCGCCGCCAGAAAATATCGCCACACTGCTGAGAGAATCGACGCAATCGTGAGTTGTACTGGCTTTCCTGCGTACCAGAACGCAGGAACGGTAAGAATCCAGTAAGCAGTAGTCCAGGCGATGGCGACGCCGATCGGCCCCCACGGTAATCCCAGGACGAGCAGAAGGCACGTCACGCTAACTTCTACAAGCCCCCAGCGGAAATAACGGCCCGTTGTCCCGAGCGAAAGATGGATCATTCCGTTGGTGCTGTAGATAAGCATGGCACCCACACCTGGACCAAAGAACGTGAAGATCCGTCCCGTCATCTCCCATTGCGGCCCTAGCATAAAGCGAATCACGTCCTTGCCTACCAAAGTCAAGTCCGCACTTACCGCCATTCCTATAAATGCCAGGATTGACAACCCGCTTAGAAAGTACCGCCTATATTGAACCGGATCGTGTTTGACTTTGCTAAGAGTGGATACAGCGACGGGGTATACGGTTAGCAGACTAAAGGGCAGAACGAACAGATCGTATGCCTTCTTGTAGAAGCCCAACGCGCCAGACCCAAACCGCCACCCAACCAACAGATTATCCGTATTTTGTGTGAAATATCCGACGGTCCACCGCGCGAAGACATCTCTCGCGAAGCGGACCACTGAGCCGGTGCCTCCCAAGCGCTTGGGTAGGCTCGGCACCCATTGGCACAAAATCCATGCGCCAAGAGTCGTAGAGAGGGGCTGCGCAACCAATCCAGCCACCAGTGCCCAATATCCCCACCCGGCCCATGCCAAGGGGATGGAGACAGCAATCGAAACAGCGCGAGCGACAATATCGTTGAACGACACGGCGGAGAATCGCATTGCTCGTTTCAACAGCGCCAGGTGTAGAACCGACGCACTGGTAATAAAGATTGTCACCGACAGTCCCACTGCAACGTGCGCTACACGCGGGTCCTTGTAAAACCTTGCCAGCAGAGATCCTGCAGCTGCAAACGCGATAGTTAGAACCACGCCAATAGCAAGGTTGATCCAAAACAAGTTGCTCGCCAAGCTATGACTCATCTCGTCTCGTTGAAGCACGGCATCGGGGAAGCCGATCTGACCACAGCTCGCAAGTAGCACGCTAAAGGTAGTCACCATCGTTACCAACCCAAAATCGGCTGGCATCAGGAGACGAGCCAAGATAACCGTCGAAATCATGTGCACAGCGAATGCCACTGCCTGTGCAAAGACGGTAACACCTGCGCCTCGCACAGCAAGCTGCCTCAATCTGCCGCCCTCATTTGGCGATATAAAAGCTCCAGTCTGGTCGAAGGCTCTCACGCTTTAGCTTCCAAAGGATCCAATAGTACTCCCAACGCCGCTTCCGTTTGTGCGTCTTCAGTTCTGACGTCGCACAACGGCGCTAGGCGACGGGGTGATAGCCGCGAGGCGTATGCGACCATAGCAAGTAATGTCATTATCCAGACAGGGTGCAAGAACTGAAAAAATGCCGATTCCGAAAAATTGTAGGCAACACCAACAACAAAATACGCTAGGAGCACACTGCCTAGGTCAAGGTTGCGACGGCATGCAACAAACGCCTTTCGATAACCGCTCGCCAAGACAATAGCGAGTAATATCATACCTATCCACCCAAGACTAAGATAAATCTCGAGATATCCGTTGTGCGCTTCATTGGGCTTCCACTCCCAGACTTTCCATATCTGCTCCAACCGAGAACCAAGCCAGTAGCTACCGAATCCCACTCCGCCGATGGGATTCTTACACAAACTCAAGAGCATCGGCCACATTTCAGTTCTTGTCGTAAGCGTAGGATCCCGTCCCATCGCAGTAAGGGTATCCGGACTCACGCCTAGAAAAAGAACTGACGCACTTGCAGTCAACATGACTGGAATCAGGAAGTGCAGAATGCGCCGCCTCTTCGCAACGGCACGAATGTTAAGAGCCAGAATCACAGTAAGTCCCATCCCGAAGCAAGACCACGAGGTCATAGAGCTGGCGATTGATAGCAGCCACAGGATAGTTCCGAGAACAATTGCATTAGCCAAAAGCATTCGCTTCCGACCAGATTGCCCTCGATTGCGATAGAGCACAAATAATCTTTGTATTAGAGCCAGGCCAAATAACATACAGATCGCGCCGAGTGTATTCTTGTTGGTTGTAACCCCGGTGTAATGAACCTCACCAAACCACCTTCCATACGTCCTTCCGTATTCAGGAAAGTACTTAATCAGCAGCACTGATAACGGAATCAGAACAAAAGCCAGCCTCTTCAATAGCTGACGAACAGCGAAGGGCGGATCATCTTCTGTCAAAACAATGCACAGCATGACTAAATCGCCGATCGCCTTAAACCAGCGCTTGAACGCGATATCCGGAAAGTCGGACCAGAACAGACTGACGGCGGCATATGCGAAAAACAACAGAATGGACGAGTTTGCGAAAAAAATCCTCTTTACTCTTTGCGATCTAGCTATAAGCACCGCAATTCCTGCCAGTAGTAATACCAAATAGACGGTGCGGTCGATGGGACTCCCCTCCATGTTCACATCGGCTGCATCGACAGGAGCGCTCAGATAGATCCATTGACCTGCTGACCTCGATGCTGCCAAACCAATCCAAATGAATGAAATCCAAGTAGCCCTGCTAGTGCTGGCCTCCTTCTCGCGATCAAGCCAAAACAGCCATGCAATCAAAAGCCAGAAGACGAATGCCGCGGCAATCCTAGGCATCCATCCTCCTTCCCACGGTGTTTTCTGCTAAGGCCATGTGCTGTGAGTTTATGATTCAGGAGAGGAAAAATTGGAGCCGGCGGGAGGATTTGAACGCCCCATCTGCCGATCACGATTCGGCCGCTCTAGCATTGAGCTACGCCGGCTTTAGTGTACTTGAAATCATACCATTCTGCACGTATCCGACTACCCACTGAAATGATCCCTTTAGGCAGAATGCCTACCAGCCCGCGGTACATTCGGGTCTTCACGCAAAATGCTCCCCAGGCGTTCAGTGGTACGTAATATCTCGGGACGAGCATCTCCTCGAAACCATTGCGACTCTTGAACTCGCGAAGCGAGCTGTCACCTTTATTACCGTAATTGAACTTTCCATACGTGAGGTGAGTAATATTGTTAGCTTCACATAACTCGACGGCTCGCGCCAGCAGAGCATTGGAAGCCCTTTTGTCATGATGCGCAATTTTTGAATTCAACTGCAAAATTGATGCGATCTTTCCCCTATAAACCAACTGCAACAGACCGATCAACTCTTCCCCGAAGAAGGCACAGATGAATTCGCTATGATCAGCTAGCGGCGAATAGTCTTTCCGTACTTGGGCAAGGCTTTTCCCAAAGTGTGGGTACCGTCTCCCCTGGCGAATAGGAGTTTCGTTCTGGATTTCTGCAATTCCTCTTATCAGCCGATCGTCAAGCGCGATTTCATGAATTGACACCCCGCGCTTTTGGGATCTCCTGACGTTCTTTCGTCCTTCTTGGGGAAGGCGATCCCACCAATGTTTGAAGTTACTGGTTCGAACAACTGCAACGCTGCACCACTCCAATGGATAATTGTATTTGGGAGTTGTTTCTGGAACTTTTTGCGTGAATGCCAATATGTCGGCGTGAAATAACTGGGAGCGACGCAGTTCTTGAATGCACTCCTCAGGATTCTTAACCTCATTCTCAACCCAATCTTCATCATGAAGAGACGCAATTCTTACCCATCTTCCTGTGACAATGAGCTTCTGTCCATCCAGTTGCAGAGATGGAGTCTTTACCCACTTACCTTTAACGCTGATTTCGAGCAGATTTTGCGGCATATGACTTCGAATTAGTCGTGGTGATCCGATGGTTACATCTGTCACAATTCGCTCGTATGTTTCATTTCCGAGCAAGAAGATCCAGAGCTGAACTGCAACGCTAGTTGCTTACGTACGTCTCTGCAATGGGGTTTATTCCGGCCAGCGACAGCAACTTCCCGGAATGATGGCAGAGCTTGATGAGGAGGGCCATCAACCGGTGCTGACCCAGGATGGCTGCAATGGGGAGGCATATCGTGTAGACAAAGACAGCGACCGTCGATTTTGCGATCTCAAAAGGAGGAACGTGATCGCGCACAGCCCACACGGATCCGAACAGGAGAGCCCGCCGCAACAGGTACGTTCGCTTCCAGCGTGCTGGCGGAACAACTTCGTAGACGGGAGCTTCATGGCACCAGACAAAGACACGGCCCTTTTCCATCATGCGTCGGAAGAAATCCTGGTCCTCTCCGGAGCGAAACTTTGGCCGGAATGGCTCGCTCATTCCGTGGAAGAGTTCCGCTTTAAGAAGCACGTTGCCGGTGCGAGTATTGGGCCAATCCAGCTTTGTCCCGGTCGGGTAGGTAGGACGCTGAAAGAAGTTCCCCTTCAAGATCCAAGCCGGGGGTTGCTCGTCAAAATGCTCCAGCACAGGGCCCAGGACGCCGTCGGCACTACATTCGTCCAATGTCCTCATTAGATTGCCGAGCCATTGAGGGCTTGGAAATTCGTCGTCATCGATAAAGGCTATGAAATCGGCAGCCGCGTTCGCAACGGCCCGGTTGCGAGTAGCGGAAATTCCGCGCTGCGGCTCGGTGCAGTAGGTGATCTGAAGATGGGAATTACGCGCGAACTCTGAGGCAACCGACTCGGCTGAGCATTCAGCGTCGTTGTCGGCGATTACAACTGAAAACGATAATCTGCCTTCCGCCTCCTGGCAGGATAGCTGTTCCAGCAGACGCTTGAGCAATTCCGGACGCTTATAAGTGCAAATGCAGACGGCAATTGTGGCGGCCTTAGCGTGCGCGACGGACACAGAGTGTGAACCGTCCAGGATCTGATCGTTCAACGATGTCGCCATATTTTAGACACAGACCAGGTCGGATTCCGCGACGCGCAGTTTCTGAGCCTCAGCCAGCTGCGCGAAGATGGAATCCATCAATTTGGCGGTCAGCAGAATCTCGCGATAAGGGATCGGCACGGGAGTTCCATCGGTGATAGACCGATAGAAGGACTCTATGAGGAACTTCATGCCGGCCTTCATGTGAAGGTCGCTTCTCAGAAATGTTCTGAAGTTTGTCCTCACGTTGGACCAATACTGCCGTGCAAACTGCAACGGCGGAATAAACGTCTCTGCGTAACTCTTGAATCTCGAACCTGGGAGTTTGATCAGAGTCTCGTGATCGGGATCCATGAAGAGGCCGTTCTTCGTTCCATAAATGCGAAACTCTCGCATGGACGGCCGCATTTGCGAAGAAAATGTGAAGTAAGCTGTGAGTTCATCGCCCTGATTAACGATGACGCGCAGTTCGTCGATGATGTCGGTCTCGCCGATACTCCTTAAGAACGGACTGACGAAGCCGTGCGCAATTACCTCCTGCGCATCTCCGGTTAAGAACTCGGCGATCCTAGCTACGCCGTGGCTGATTAAGTTGTGGAGCAATTTTCCGGGCAAGCGCCTGACCCAGTGTTTGTTGTCGCCGAGAAGTGCTTTGGCGTAGACAGGGTCGTCCAGGTTGTAGCAGTAAAACCCCTCCATATGTACGGGTGTTCCGAGATATCCTGTTGCGACCACATCTCGCATGCGCCGCGCCACGTGACGAAATTGATCGTCGTGCCCTACCGTAACTTTCACGCCTTTACGCGTGGCAGCTTGAAGAAGAAGGCCAGCGTCTGCAAAATTAAGGGTAAACGGCTTTTCGACGTAGACGTTGGCCCCTGCCTCGATGCACTCCATCGCGAGAGAAAGGTGACTCTCAGGTGGCGTTGTTATGTGCACAACGTCTGGTTTCACTTCCTCCAGAAGGGAATGCGCATTTCCAAACTGGTGTGGCACTTCGAATCTGTCAGCAAGTTGCATCGCCATTAACGGCTCACTGTCGCAAACAGCGACAATCTTGGAGCCATCGATTCGTTGAATCTCAGCCGCGTGCGCGTCTGCAATCTTGCCACAGCCAATGATGGCTACCCTAAGCATTGCTGCCTCCAGCCTTGCAGCCATCGAAGTACTGCTTGAGCCCGTCGGAAAGAGACACTCGGGGAACCCACCCCACAAGTTGTTTTAACTTCTGATTGCTGTAAGTCGTGCTTTTCCAGTCTACGTACCATCTTTTTCGATTGAATGCGAGCGGCAACTGCCCTTGCGATCGTCGGGAATAGGCTTCCCACGCCCAACACAATCCATAACTGAGGAAATGCGGGACGTAATAAGAACGGAATCTATGCACTCTTTTCTTGTAGAGCCGTAAGAATTGTCGGCTAGATGGCAGTTCGTCATCCACAATGTTAAAGACTTGACCATCTATTCCAGGTCGCAGGCCCGACAGCACAATCGCCTCGGCACAATTCTCCACGTATGTAAATGGAATCGTGTTTGAGCCTCCCATGTGCAGAAAACAGCCAAACGTGTCTATGCCAACTCGTCCACTGATAGCTTGCTTCCCGGGCCCATATACGTATCCTGGCCTGACAATCACGTAAGGAATATTGTGTTCCTTCCCATATCGCTCCACCAACTCGTCTTGCTTTACCTTCCCGTAGCAATAGGCGTCGCCACGGTCTTGCGGATGGTCCTCGATGGGGCATGACTCGTCCAGAACCGCGCCGGCTCGCTTGTTTGAATTGGTGTAGACAGTGAAAGAACTGACGTTCACAATTCTGCGAATGTTCTGCGCACCAACAATGGCGTCCAGCAGGTTTCGAGTTGTCACAACGGAGTTCATTACAGCTTCCGGGAATGACTTTCCGCCGGTCCCGGCTGCCAGATGGTAGACAACTTTCGCACCAGCCGCAGCTCTGCGGCAGTCATCGCGTGAGAGCAGATTACCTTCTATGACTTCAATGTTGACGTCTGATCCACTCCTTTGCCGTAACTGTGCAATTCGATCTGGACGGCTCGACGGTCTGACAAAACACCGAATGTTACGGAATCCCAAGCTCACCAGATGCGCAACGACGCGCGTACCAATAAAGCCTGAGGCTCCGGTTATGAGTATGAGTTCGTTAGGACTGATAGTGTAGACGTTCATCTATTTCGAGTATTTTCTCTATTATCGAAGTCTTCGACTGCCCTTTAGCTCTTCAACGGGTTTCCGTGGGGATACTATTTCGAAAGTGCCATCTTCCACGGGGCTACCATCTTCTGCCTCAACCTGCGTAACTGTTCCAACTGATGGAACTTTATTAGCTCAGGGTTGATCGGTCTCTTAACGCCTTTCAGCGCGGACCACACATATCCTCCAAGCAGTGCTATTCCACCAACAACGTACGGTCGTTTAGACACCTGATAGCACGCCCGGAACAACTGCCAAAGCGGGTGACCGCCTAGGTAGTAGTCCTGCTTGCCAAGTCTGAACATCGCGGTAAGTTTTCCCGTAGAAGCAGTTCCCATCGGCCGATGGTGATAGCAGACACAGTCTGTGAACGTTCTCGTTTTCCATCCCTTCATCCTTGCCGTGGTGACAGCGATCCAATCGATTCCCCCGCCCTTGACCGGCGTGTACCCGCCAATCTCTTCGAAACATTCGCGACGGAAGAGTTGGCAAGCACCTGATACGTGTTCAATATTTGTAAATCTAAAATCGTAGCTTGCATTGTTTTCAACGAACGGAGTCCCTGCCACGCCCAGTTTGGGTTCTGCAAGCATTTTCGACAGAAGATACTCGAAATACTCTGGCCCGAACGTAATGTCTGCATCTAAATTGCCGATTACGTCGCAGTAGATGACTTTCAGCTTTTCAAGCCCTGCATTAAAGCACTGTACCTTCGCCGCAAATGACCGGTCGCGAATCTCGGGCATTCGAATCAGCTCAATCCAAGGATTTGATTTCTGATATTCCTTAACAATTTCATCCGTACGATCCGACGATGCATCGCTTACTATTACCCACTTTTCGGGCAATATCGTCTGCGCAACCACCGACCGAACGGTATCTCCGATGAAGGCTTCTTCGTTCCGTGCAGGGGTGATCAGGGCATATCTCAGCATGGGTCTGCGCCCTGATTGGACTGTCGGAATGCGCTCAAGGTATATCGATTCGTTTTGCATAAGGCGAATAGAGTCCTGAACTCAGTCAGACGGCGTAATTGAACTTCCCGGGTGTCTCTGGCAAGAGCCTGCTGTTTTGATTGTGGATTTGGAGGCACAGACCCGGTAACGTGCGATCCTCATTGCATTCCGCGACTTTGTCCAAAGCCGTGAGGTCATTATCAAGGACGACGGAACGGCGCTTTTGAAACCAACTCACAACATCACCGGCCGTTCCGAACCAAGCTCTAGATCTCTCCAAATCGGCCACGAGGTCTTTGTAGAAGTCTCCCCAGAGCCTTTCAGGGGCGATGCTGCGGTCGTGCCAATTGACGGTCAGCACTCCTCCCGTTCTGATTGCATGTTCTATTAAGTGACGTACCTTCTTTTTTGCTTCGGTCGCCGATAGATTCAAGTAGTTCGGATAGAAGATAGCGGTGTCCATGACATGCATAGGCAATTCGAGCAGTCGTGACGCGTTCAGCGGTTTGTACGACTGGCCGGTGCCAGCTTTGTAGCCGATGGTTTCGTTGTATCCAACTGTTGAGTCGTAACCCGCCCCCGCATTTTCCAATGCTTCAGCCGAATGTTCGTCATAGTAAAGCCAATGTATGCGAACACCAGACGCTTGTTTGCCCACGACCTTGCGAGTCTCATCTAGTTCCGCCCGCGCACTTTCGGTGTCACGCCACGCGTCGAGCCCATGCAAGCCGATTTCACACCCAGCCGATTGAAGATACTCAATCTGGGCGCTGAGATCAGCGACACCATAGGTTGCCGCCCGAAACTTGGGAGCCGGGTCGCTGCCTTTTCGGCCAGGGTTTCCCTTGAAGGGAATAATGAAAAACGAGGAAGGATTCCCATTTTCCAAAGTTACATACGAATCGAATTTTGCCCAGAGATCATCCGCGAGCCCTAGGATTACGAAAGGGAGTTTAATCGTCGCTTGCCAGTTTGCCAGCAAATCCCTCCCGCTCTTTCGGCCTCGAAGGTAATCCAAGACGGATCCGACGCTGGCTCTGTAGAGAAAGCCAAGCATTGTGTGATCGAACCTGTGGCGCTTGAGAAAAGGATGATCAACATCGTGAGTCAAACAAGCCATGAAACGGAACCCTTCTGGAAATGGAGGGATTTCCGCCAAGAAGGCTCCGCTCTGTATGATCAAGTTGCGCAAGAACTGGATATGCAAATCCAGCGTGGGAGTCGATGCATAGCAAGTAGGTTGTCCTTGAGTAAGCAGAAACCCGATCTCATGGAACAGGTCGTAGCCAAAGCGGGTTAGCAACTTCCCATTCGGTAACGTCTGATAACACAGTAGAGACTGGCCAGAGGAGACGTCCGCAACTACGTCTGCTTTTGCATTCGGGAACAGCACGCATTTGCCGTAGATCGGGAAACTCACGTCGCCATAGGATAGAACGACACCACTGTCCACTTGAGCGATTCCCGTCTCCGTGGCACGATCCAAAAGCAGCTCTCGACCGGCAAAGATGATCGTCAAGTAAGTCCCACAAGTGCTCGGAACGTCATCGGTCGTGCATAACACGACGTCGTACTGTTTATTCTTGCGACAGAACTCCCAAGGTGTTTTGAAGAGTTCGAAGAATTCCCGAATGGCAGTGTGTTCGGAGTGCTTGGCTAAGACACCAATCATGGCGATTCAAATGTTAGCTAGTTTGAGAGCCCTGTTAAGTCCATCCGATTCGGGCCAAACTGCAGGATTAAATGAGCCAAGGCCTTGAATATGGTGGCCTGCGCCCAATGCAGCATTGGTGTTCTTGCCTTCACAAAGGGATATTGCCGATAGTAAAAATGGCCGTCTCTGTCCTGCATGTTGCGAATTGCCCAGATTGCTACCTTCTGTGCCTGTACGAAACTAGCTTCGTCGCGGCTAGCAAATCTAGCGAGTGTGTCGATTGACTGAGCGATGCATTGGCTATCAACGGGGTAGGTGCGGGTATTATAATACTTGGGCCGGCCGCTAGGTTCAAAGAAAGTGGCTTTGTAAAACTCCAATGCCTTGTTCAAATGTGGGATGAAGTCGCTATCGCCACTAGCCTGGATATAGCAATCTAGGCTGTCGAGATTGTAGCCCGTATGGAAATTGTCGACCCAATGGTATTTTGCGCCCTCACCATACCACCAAGCTCCGTTCGACAGTTGGCGATAACAACTGTATTCCATTGCTGATCGGGCGATACGAAGGTAATCTTCATTCTTCTTATGTACAGCCACCCGTGCCAGAAGAGCTGCCCCCAACATGTTCGAGTTGTGGATCGAGCTCTGAACGTTAGCCCGGTAGCTGATGCAATCTCCCCTCGGCGTTTTTTCTCTGGGAAGATCGAGAATCCACTGGCAGGCGCTGTCGGCGATCGATAAGAACCAGTCGTTCCCAGTGATCTCAAATGCCTCAACATAAGCGTCGCCAATTAATGCCGTCCAGACAATGATTGGATCATGTTTGGTGTATGAGCCGCCGCGGGAAACAAAATCGAAATGATTGCTCCAGCTGTGATGTTTGAAGTTAGGCGATTTGTGTGAATCCAGCCACTCCAAGCACCGCGTCGCTTTTGGCAAGTATTCCGGACTTCTGGTTGCGCGATATAGTAGCAAGTAGCCGTGAGCCATATATCCCCGCCCCTTTGTAGATTCTTGCGGTCGAATTCCGACAAAAGGCCTGAGGTTGAACGGACACTGACGAATAGTTTGTTGCAAGATCCGTTCTGCCAGAAGATTGCCGAATGCCAAGGGCCGCGCCCAAGACGACAACCCATCAAACGGTTCGTAGCCGCGATAGTCGTGTTGTTCAACCCAGCGTTGCAGATTTCCGGCAGCCTTAGCAAGCTCGTTAGGGTCAACAAGATAAGTGCGAGAACTCGCCACCTGCGGATGTGAATCGACCGATGTATTTATCGCCAACATTAGTCACTATCTCCGTTAACTAACAACTTACCCACTAGATCAATAAGTGTTTGCTTTTCTTGTTCCCAAGTATGAGCTAAATATATTTCTTGTCCACGCTTAGCCGTGGCAATGGCGGATAAGCGGTTACAGTATGCATACTCGATTGTTCGAGCGAGGTCGTCGCAATCGCCTGACTCGAAGAACAAGAGGGAACCATCAATAAAGTAGTCCTGAATGCCCGGCGTCCTAGGTGCGATAACTGGTTTGCCCAATGCCAGATATTCGAAGATGCGTGTTGGAGTGTTGATCTCGGTAAATGCATTGCGTTGGTTCGGGACTATCCCCAAATCGCAGTTGAGAATCTCAGGGACCAGATCCTCCAGTCGACGTGGCCCGAGGTAGCGCACAGCACCATCCATGTTCATTGCGCGCACGCTTGCTAATACCCGTTCGAGGTAGGGAGATGACTTACCGTAGATCCGTAGTTCGGTCGATGGTATCGACTCTCGCACCTTCTTCAACGCGTTTACGGCGAGATCAAGTCCATTTCGTTCGACCAAAGACCCGTGATACATAATTACAAAAGGCTTGTCTGTAGCTTCGTCGAACTCCTTATACGAGCTCACAGGTGTGAACGTGAAGATATCGCCGTCAGGCGCGTTCATGATCACGCCGATCTTCTCAGGATTACAACTGCGTGCGCCAAAAATCCTCTTGCATGCTAAATTGACCGTTAAGACGAAGTTTGCACGAGCAATACTCCACTTCTCTAATTGACTCATCAGGCGCACGCCAAGAGAGTTCTTGTCAAACTCAAAGATCGTCATCATCAACTCAGGCATCGGATCATGTAGATCCAGAATCACCTTCGCGCCGAGCATCTTTGGTATTAGCCCGCTTACCACGAGGATGTCGGGCATGTTATTGACGTACACAAGATCGTACCGACGGCGCAAGGCACGGAGGCCGAGTATCGCGGAAGCCATAAATATGAAGGCGCTATACTGATACGCATATACGACCTTTCCGCCACGACGATTGCGGATCGGTAGCCGCATCACTTCAAGTCTGTCCAACATCTCGCGTTTGGGACTTCGATCTTCTCCCACGCAAACCAGTTCCAGAGTGGCCCCTTCCTTAAGGAATGCCTCGATGGCTCGCCTTGGACGTGGATCGCTGGGAAAAGGTGAAAACGTAACCATGGCGATATGCTTTCCGCGAAGCCGCCCGCTTGATTGCATTGCCACCGATCCGCTATTCAAATTCAATTCTGACGGGTTCCGGTTGAAAACACTCGCAGGGGACAACTCGGTTGTGTTTCGATGTAGACCTTTACTGGGTGACACGGGCATAAGCTATCGGGAGATTCCTCTTGTTGGAAGGAGCGCTTTAAGGTCGTTGCCGATGTTAGTCGGCTGTTATTACCGTAGAGGTTAGGCTGTTGGTGTCGGTGTTTGAAGCCTGACGCGCAATCTTTTGCTGATTAGAAGCGTGAATCGCTCGAAGTAGATCGGAGTCATCAAATGCTCTCAGGATGTCAATGTTTGGCATGACACAATGTCCCCCAATGATACCTGGAAAATACTTGACGGCTGGGAAGAACTTTATCTCCTCATAGAACGAAATAATTTCGTTGTAATTGGCCCCAGACCGGTCGCAATACCTTTCGACTTCCTGAGCCCATGCGATCATCACGCCAAAGTATGTCGTCTCCGTAAGTTTTGCGAGTTCACTTGCTTCTGGCGATGATAGTACACGCGTCTTTAATCCAGCCATTTCGAAATGCCGTGCTGCTGCTGCGCCGGTCGATCCGTCTATGGCTCCGACAAACTTCGTGTACAATCGTAGCTCTTCCAGCATTCGGACGTGCTTTCCTCTTACTGGGCTGTGGACCACAGGAGTACCCGTATGTTCGGCGACGCGTCTGGTTGTTCCCACGCCGACAGTGCTATTGATAACGGTCAACGCAGGCTTGAAAAGTGTGATGTAGCGGGTACACTCGCCTACGAAGTCCGCAATTTCAAATGGATAACAGATGTGAAGCACGTCCACATCGACGACTGCCTCGCTTGGTGGAGTTATATCAATCCCAATTGCGTCATAATGTGGGGAAAGGAGTTGGAACAGTGGTTTCCCGACTTCTCCCAATCCAACAACAACGATCTTTTCTCGTTTACTCACAGGCTTGAGTCTCCTTTAGAAAGCATTTGGATTGTGATGAGTTAAGAGCCGCCGAAAACATAAGGCGGCCGGTCGGTCGGGTCAGGCGACTTGCTCGGCTGAGACAGTAGCGCGATTGAACGAATAGACTTCTTGCACCACGCGGGCTTGCTGCTCTGGGGTCAACTGAGGAAACATTGGAAGTGAGAGGGTTCCCGATGCCACCCTTTCGGCAACTGGGAAGTCACCTGCTTGATAGCTCAATGAAGCGTAGGCCTTCTGAAGGTGTAATGGAATTGGGTAGTGAATTCCGGTCCCTATGCCGACCGATCTTAGGTGATCCATCAACGCTTCACGATTTTCGACTCGCACCACGTAGAGGTGATACACCGGTTTAGACCAAGATGGCTCGTACGGGGGAAATACACCACAATTCGCGGTCTTTAGCAAACGTCGATATTCGGCTGAGTGATCACGCCGTTGAAAATTCCACTTTGCCAAATGACCCAACTTCGTATGAAGGATCCCGGCTTGGATGGCGTCTAAGCGGCCGTTGTATCCTTCGACATCGTGATAGTACTTTTTGGCTTGGCCGTGATCGCGAAGCATTTTGACCTTGGCTGCTAAAACCGGGTCGTTTGTGATTGTGGCACCGGCTTCTCCACACGCTCCGAGGTTCTTTCCTGGATAAAAGCTGAAAGCTGCCGCTTTGCCAATCGAACCAGCTTTCATCCACCGGCCATACCGTTGCGAATAGTATTCGGCGCCATGTGCTTGGCATGCATCTTCGATGACAACGAGGCCGTATTGTTCAGCCAATTCGAGGATGGGATCCATATCGGCCGTTTGGCCATACAAGTGAACTGGAATCACGGCTGTTACAGGAAGCCCATTGCGAAGACTCGTCAGTTTCCCAGAGGCGTCCACGCTGCAGTGCGTTTCCAGGTACTCGCGTAACTTTGCCGGGTCCATATTGTAGGTGCGTTCGTCAATATCGACGAACTCCGGCACAGCACCTGCTTGTGAGATTGCTTCCGTTGTCGCGATGAAAGTATTAGGTACGGTTACGACCACGTCCCTGGCCTTGACTCCGCACGCCATCAGCGCGAAACGGAGCGCATCAGTGCCGCTGCTGACCGCCGCACAATACTTGGTTTCGCAAAACTCGGCGAATGCCTTCTCAAACTCTTCAACCATTGGACCGCCGATGAATCCAGCGCTACAAAGTGCTTTCTTAAACACATCCGTCAATTCTTGTTCAAGCTCAACATGCGGTGCTACCAAGTCAAGGAAAGGAATATTGGTGTTACTGTTCATCGAGTGATCTCCTGAGTTTCTGTGATATAGCGCAGTACCCTCGCTGGATTACCGGCTACAATGGTGTTAGGGGGAACGTCTTTGGTGACGATACTGCCAGCTCCAACAACGGCATTTTCGCCAACTGTGATCTTAGACAGAATCGTTGAACCGGAACCAATGGAAGCCCCTCGTTTGATAATGGTGCGCTCCACCTTCCAGTCTGCTTCAGTTTGCAGGCCGCCAGCGGTCGTCGTTGCTCGCGGATAGCTGTCATTGATGAATGTGACTGCATGCCCAATGAAGACGTTGTCTTCAATCGTCACGCCTTCGCAGATGAAAGTGTGGCTCGAAATCTTGCAGCGCTTGCCGATGAATGCATTCTTCTGCACCTCAACAAATGCCCCAATTTTCGTTTCGTCTCCGATCTCACATCCGTAGAGATTGATGAACTTTGATAGCCTGACGTCTTGCCCAAGTTTTACATCAGGCGCAATACATAAATACGAATTCATTTAGGTTCGCTCCTCAAATAACAATTGGTGACTACATAGCTGATCTTCAGAACTCAGGATTTCAAGCAATCTGTTGAACTCCGCGGGATGACTCAGTGCCAGCCGTTTGTTGCAGTGTTTGTTTCACGGTTTGGTCCTTGCACTCGCCCGAATACCAGCGGCGCTGCAGTCGCGCACTGTTTAGGCACTCCCGAAACAGCTCAACCTCTTGCCAGGGCACGTCCTGGTAGGCAGATTGCAAGAACGCACTATGCGGGTTTCTTATCCATTCTTTTGGAAAGAGCGCGATCGTGTCGTTCTCTATCGGTTTCGCACAAGAGTCGGGGTACCTTCCCGTAATCACGGAATAAACTGCCGCTGGCAAATTGCGACCTTCTCCTAACGCGAGATGTCCGACCTGAGTGGTCCGCGGATTGATTTCGATGAGGTGTGTTCTGCCACTCGCGTCTTCAATCATAAAGTCGAGGCCATGGAAGCCCGAGAGTTGTAGCCGGGCAGCGACCTTGTTCGCCACGGCTGACAGTTCAGGATGATCGACTCGCCGAACCACGGTTGCGTGCCCAGTGCGCCCAATCTTTCTGAGAACCTCGAAGTGAAGACTGGCCTGGACCTTGCCCTTCCAGCAGAACAGTGTGCTCGTGGCTTCGTGCCCCAAGATAAACGCTTGGGCGGTGACAATCGGCTGTTGGCGAAACAGCGATGGCCACAACAGAGTGAGGTCACGATCAACCACGGCTCGCTTCACAGCCCGGGCCAGCAATGGCGGCGATTGCAATTTGCGAAATGAGCGTTCTGCTTTCGAGACTGTGTCCGCGATCTCGACCCCATTACCTCCGGAGGTGCCGTTCGCCTTCAGCACAATTGGCAAGCCAAAGAGTGCAATACAGTCATATAGGTCACTCGTATTCGTGATGACGGCGCTCCGCGGTACACGAATGCCTTCCTCCTTCGCTACCTGCATGAAGGCATTTCGTGCACTGACAATTGAAAAGCTTTCAGGAGGGCCAAGGGATCGTTCGATCAATGTGCAGATTTCTTGCCCTGCGCTGTCGTGTAACCCTGCGAGTTGGTGTATTGCGTAAAGATGCCGGGTCGCAAGGTCGTCCGTCGGCACGACCAGATCCGGCCTGCTCGCATGTATGGCAGCAACTAAGGAGGCCAGTGGACGCAGTCCCTTGTACTTGAACATCCACCGTACCGACTGCGTTAGGCGAATCGGGTGTCCCGCTGGACAAACCGCATCCACTTGGCAACCAGCCTCTGTCAGAGCCATCCCCATGCGAGCAGTCGGAAACCAACGCTCCGTGGCAACCAGAAGCACGGTCGGCTTGCCTACTCGTGAGCCTTCGGCGGGAAGCGTCAACTCTTTGCTAACTTGTCCGAATGGAGATGTCTTGGCCATGGGGATTGCAGTGCGCTTATAGGAACTATTTAGAGGTAAACGAGAGCTCCCTTTTGCCGGATCGACTTTGTTGATGCTTCGAGCATCTTGACGACCCGCAGACCAGCCTTACCGTCGTTTATCGGGATCTCGTCCTTCGTGATGCATTCGACGAAATAAGTGAGCTCTCGTGTCAACGCTTCGGCCCGCTCAAGCTTTGGAGCCCACATATCACCCGAACGATAATTGACCAACAAGTTGTAGACGCCTTCACGACTCGTGATGCTGACGCCCTTATCGTAGACTCGCAGTTGCTCATCCGTGGTTAAATCGTTCCATACGAGCATCTTCTTTTCCCCGCCGATCAAGGTGGTTCGCATCTTCACTGGAGAAAGCCAGTTCACATTCACATGTGCGATTACCTTATCTGGGAAGTAAAGCGTGATGAATGCAACATCTTCATGTCCATTCAGGTGACTCTGACCGGTAGCAACGATCGCTTCGGGACGAACTTGGATGAGGTGGTCCATGATTGAGAGATCATGCGGAGCCAAGTCCCAGATCACGTTTACATCGTGCTGAAAAAGACCCAGGTTTACGCGCGTTGAGTCGTAGTAGTACAGATTGCCTAATATGTTTTCGTCAAGCAGTTGGCGGATTTTTCGGACCGCTCCGGTGAACAAGAACGTGTGGTCCACCATGATTTTGAGATTCTTCTTCTCGGCTAACTCAATCAGCTCTTGTGCTTGAGCCGAGTTGCTGGCGAAGGGCTTCTCAACAAAAACGTGCTTACCATTTTCGAGCGCTGCTTTTGCCAATTCAAAATGTGTCCAGACCGGTGTGACAACGGCAATTGCATCAACTTCGGGCGAGGTCAGCAGCTGTCCTGGATCAGACATTACTTCAACGTGTGGATGGGCCTTTTGGACACGCTCGCGCGCCAATGCGCTCATGTCGCACACACCGGCCAGATCAACCGTCTGGATCTGGTCTAGATTACGAACAACGTTTGGCCCCCAATAGCCGTAGCCGATGACGCCGAAGCGTATAGTTTCGCCGCGGCCGTTTCGCTGTCTTTGGGGCACTATCGTGGTATCGGGTGGTGTCACATAGGTAGCCATGAATTACTCCTGTTGGACGGAGGTGAAACTCAGATCGAACTGAGAAGGGCAGCATGGGCAGGGAACTGAAGCTAATGAGCGCCTTCGCCAAGGAGCACGGCAACTGGTGTGCGCATCAGGATCTTGATATCAGTCCAGGGTGACCATTCTCGTGCGTAGCGGAGGTCTAGACGTACCATTTCGTCAAACGTTACGCGACTGCGACCACTAACTTGCCAAAGGCCGGTAATGCCTGGCTTGGCTTCGAGCAGTCGGGATCGATGCCAGACATCGTAAGCTTTCACTTCGTAAGGTAACGGCGGTCTCGGGCCAACCAGCGACATCTCTCCGATCAGGACATTGAAAAATTGTGGAAGCTCATCGAGACTCGTTTTTCTTAGGAAAGCGCCAATCGTAGTGACACGCGAGTCTTTGGTGAGCTTGTAAACTGCTTTGCCATTTCCATTAGAGGGCTGCTTTTCGGCCTTACCGGCGATCAATTGTTTTACATAATCTTCGTGAGCTCGTGAATCGTTGCCAACGTACATCGACCTGAACTTAAGAAACGTAAAGGGGTGTCCGAATTGCCCTACCCGCTGCTGGCGGAACAGAACAGGGCCTTTTGAGGTCCCTTTGACCGCGATGGCAACTGCTATGAACACTGGGGCTAGGAAGGTCATGGCGGCGAGGCTGCCGCCGATATCCATCACGCGCTTTACTGCATGGTAATATCGCCTCGAATCAGTTCTATTTATGACATCCGGATACAACTTGAGGTTGCCGGCTCGCTCCGCTCCCCCGTTATTCCAATCTTCCGGAAACACGTGAAACCATATTCGCACCTGATCAAACTGCTCAGACGGCAGATTCTCGCGCAGCGTATTGGTGACTCGATTCGCAATTGTCGTCAACGGCTTGGTGTGGTCTTCTGATCCAAGCTCCGTGAACATCAGGCCCACGACGCGGTTCTCCTCGTACCATCCCGTCGTGTCGGTATCCCGCGTGTTGACACACAGGGCGGAAGCGACATTGCTGAGTACCGCCGCCGTCTTGGCGGAAGGTGGTTGATCGCCCAGATCCACCAACATCAGTATGAAAGGCTTTCCGGAACGCTCGCTGCGCTTTCGTTCGAGCGAGATCAATCGCTGAAACGCAGATTGGGATTCAATATTGCGATCGGCGAGCGCATCTTTTCCGTCAGCCTCGGGCGCTGACTTGAACGTTGTACGGCGTACATTCACGGCGTATTCTCCTTATCCTTCCTTGGCTACTGGGGAACGACCAGGATGTATTTATCGAGCAAAGTTCAAGATTGAAAGGGGGTCCGTCAGATAACTTGGTTTTGCGTGGACAGCGGACTCATGCAAGGGCGACTGGGGCTACTTCTTTTCATATGAATAGTGGTCGTAATAGCTGTGGTGTGTCTCAGTGCAACTGTTCAGGACCACTCCAAGCAGTTCAGAGGTTTTCAGCGTTTCCAGACCGCGCTCCAGCGATTTTTTCTCTGCCACGCCCTGGCGTATCACCAGCAGTGTCCCGTCACTGACGCGCGACCATACAGTTGTATCGGCAAGCGGGAGCAGGGGCGGCGAATCGATCAGAATCCAGTCGAACCGGCTGGCCACTTGCCCGATCAGCTCGGAAATCCTGCCGGACTGCATCACTTCGAGAGGGCTCGCCAGCGGCTCGCCGGCTGGCATAATCCAGTAGCCGGCATTTTCAAGGTAGTAGATATTGCTAAGTTGACGCCGCTCTCCCTTTAGCCACTCACCCAAACCTGCCATTCGACCAAGTCCAAATCGGTTGGCCAGGGTGGGACGTCGAAGATCACCTTCGATCAGCAGTACCCTTTGCTTCCTGCGGCCCAGTACGCCAGCTAGGTTGGCCGAAATCAGGCTCTTGCCTTCTTCCGCCGTCGTGCTGGTGATCAGCAACTTCTTGAGCGGCCGGTTTTGCTGCATCTGGCGGAGCTTGACGCCCAGGAAGCGGAACTTTTCTGCCGCCAGACTGTCCGGATCGGTCAGGAATACCAGTCGGCTGGCTGGGGCTGGGCTGATTCCAACCGAAGGAAACTCGGATGGGGTAGCTGGCGCGGTCTCTTCTGCCGAACCTTGGGCCACCAGTCGCGAGACCAAGTCCGACATGGAAGGCGCCGCTTCCGAACTCTGGGGTGCCTGCTGTGCTTGCTTTGCGGGCGCCTCGAAGACTTCGGTGGCGACCGACACTATGTCGGGATATTCCACTCCCGACTGCTCGACTCCGGACCGCTGTAGGGCGTCAAATATACGGCTCATTTTTGCTCGTTCGGGTACTGATCGGCATTCCAATGTCATCGGTGACGGGTTCGGCACGCCGCAGTTGTGAATAGAGATCTAACAAAGTCCGCGCTGCCTGCCGCACCTCGCTCGATTCGTCCTGCAGACTGTTTTCGCGACTCGAAGCAACGTGCATGATGTTCAGACGGAAGTCGATAGCAATTTCCTCGACCATCGCGGGAGTGACCGCCCGCGTCTGATTGGCGTAGCCCTGGATCAGGGCGGTCTCGCAGATCGTGTTGATCAGGCGCGGAATCCCGCGCGAGTGGGCATGAATCTCCAAAATCGTCTCCATCGGGAAGATCGTGGCCGGATCCGTGCTTCCCGCTTTCTGCAGACGGCGATACACATACGCCTGGGTTTCGGTCAGGTCCAGAGGATCGAGCCTCGGCCGAATCGCAATTCTTTGTTTGAGCTGGCGAAGGTGCACCGAATCCAAAATGTCATCCAGTTCCGGCTGGCCGACCAGCAGAATCTGCAGCAGTTTTTCTTTCGTGGTTTCGAGGTTGGTGAGCAGCCTGATTTCTTCGAGCACCTCGGCCGAAACGTGATGCGCTTCGTCGACCACCAGCACCGTGGTGAGTCCCTTTTGATAGCGTGAGATGACAAACGTGCCCAGTTGCAGCAGCAGTTCGCTTTTGCTCTTACCCGCAACCGGCAGCCCGAAGTCTCCCACGATGTATTGCAGAAACTCGACCGGCGACAGGCGCGGGTTGAACACGTAGGCATACGCAACCTTGCTCTGGTTCAGCAACTGCAGAAGGCAACGGACGAGCAGGGTCTTGCCGGTCCCGACCTCTCCGGTCATGACCACGAAGCCCTTGTGCCGGCGAACCCCGTAGTAGAGCGCCGCCAGCGCCTCATTGTGCTTCTTCGTCGTGAAAAGAAACGACGGGTCGGGCGTGATCTCAAACGGGTTTCTTTGTAAACCGTAAAAGCGCTTGTACATGTCCTGTCTATCCGCGCAAATAGCTTATGGCCGAACCCGCCAGAATGGTAGCAAATACCACCGCCGCAGTAGCCCAGCCGAGCCACATCTTTCGTCTCGACGTCTGCAAGTCCGATGGCGTAGCGATCACCGGGATCTCCGCAATCACATCCGCGGGCAGCGTCTTGCGGATTTCTTTCTCGCTGTACATGCGGCCATCCAACATCTCGAAGGCCCCGGCTACGACTACGCCGAACGCGAGACCCACGCCGAGGCCGATGCCGCAGAATTTCAGCCGGTTCGGAAATTCCGGCTTCTCGGGAGCGCTGGGAGGATCGAGCACGCGGAACCTCTCGCCCTGCTGCAGCAGTTCCATGCTGGTCGCCATCGCGGACTCGTTTTTCTTTTTCAGCAGATCGTCGTAGTTCGCCTTCTGCTGGTCATAGCCGCGCGTCAGATCCGCCAGTTGTTGTTCCCGGATGGGCTCCTGATTCAGACGCCCCTGGTAATCGTTGATCTTTGCCTTCAGGTCCGCCACCGAGCGCTCCCGGTTGGTGATTTCCACCTGATTCGAGCGCAACTGGCTCTGCACCTGGGCCAGCATCGAAGCTTGCGTGGGATCCCCGGTCTGCGCAGCGGCGGAAGCAGAACTAGCGCTGTCGGGAGTCTTCGCGCTATTGCTTGCGAGGAATTGTGCCCGGAGCTTCTCCATGTCGGCAATCTGGTCCTTCACCTTGCGCACATCGGGATGTCGATCGGTATAGCGCGCCCGCAGGTCGGCCAGCTGTGCTCTCAGTTTTTCCAGTTGCTGATCGATGGCTGGGAGCCCAACGGCCGTGCCGTCGACGGTCTTGACCGTGCCTTGGATCGCTTTGTACTGGTCAGAGAGGGTCTGCAGGTAAACATGCTGCTGCCTGGCCGCATTCAGGGCGTCTTCTTCGTTCTGCAACTGCGATTGCAGCCCGCTCAGGATTTGCAGATTGCTGGCCAGTTGTCCGGGCATCTCGCCGACGTGCTGCGCCTTGAACTGGCGGATGGCTTCTTCCTGCTGCTCGAGACTCTGCCGCGCCGTATCGAGCTGGGTCTCGAGGAACTTTGTCGTGCCTTCCGATTGCTGTTGCCGGACTTCCAGGTTCTCGTTGATGAACAGATTCGTGAGTTCGGTGGTCACTCCCTGCGCAATCTTCGGATTGTTCGACGTGTAGTAAACGTTAAAGGCGGTGATCCGATCGTGGGCGTCGCGCACTAGTTCAACATCGATGTCATTGCGCATCCGGTCCACTTTTTCTTCCGGCGACCGGTCTCCGTGCTCCAGCGTGTACAGATTGTACTGATCGATGATGTGCAGCAGATGGGTCCGGCTGAGAATCTGCTGCGTTATGCTCTGGAGCCGCTCCTGCAGGTCATCGCTCACATTGGGCGTGACGTAATCTTTGGGCATCGAGGGCTGTTCCACCAGGATCAAAGTGCCCGACTTGTACCGCGGCGGCAGCACCCAGCTGGCCACCCAGACCAGGAGCCACCCGGCCAGCAGCGGAATCAGGAACTGAAGGTGACGCCGGCGCACGATCCCGAGATAGTGCTCGATGTCGAGACCTTCCGAACCTTGCTCTTCGAACTCGTCAACCATATTTTTTATCGTCCCAGCGGTCTGGAGAACTGGTAGTTCACCGAAATATATTCCCGGTTGGTGTCGGGGAAAAACGCAAGCGCCGCAATATTGCCGTAGTCCTGATGCAGGCGCGTATAGCCCATTTGCGCCGTCATATTCTGCCCGAACTGGCGCTGCAGATACGTAGTCGCCGAAATGCTGTGGCCATTGGTAAACCCGAGAATCGCGGGCCCGACCATGTCATTCTGCGCGTACATTCCGGAGACTCCGGCGCTTAGCATCCGGGTGAACTGGCGCCTCACGGTGGCCATGGCACTGTCCATGGTGACCGCTTCCACCAGTCCGCCGCCACTTGAAACAATGTGCACGTAGCTCAGGGCAAAACTGCTCTTCGGGCTTTGCCAGCTGAAACTTGCGCCCCCTGCCGGAGTCCAGCCTCGGGCTGGAGCGGCATGGAAAATTGCCGCCGAAACTGTATCCGAATACTGCGGGCCCCCAAAAAACGAGAGCGAAAACCGTGCACTCGGCTGAATCGTGTAGAACGCGAGCGCGGCATGTGTCTGCGTGTTGTTGACTCCGCCCGTCGGATACGACACCAGCCTCTGGTACTGATACGTCGCCCCGATATACTGCCCCCGGGTAATCCGGTGCGAGTAAAACCCCAGCCCCGCCTGGGAACTGGCATCGTAAAGCCCCGGAACCTCGGCCTGGTTGGGGAAGTACAGGGTGGAAAACGTTCCGCTCGCCCCCAGCATGCTGTTGCGGCCGAACTGGTCCACGATCCCCACGTTGCCCACATTGCTCAATTGGTCGGCGATCGGGGTGAAGATCGAAAAGTTTGGCGTGCTGATTCCGCCCGAAACCGCCCCCGCGTTGGCCAGGTCGGCCTGATTGAATACGTTCGAGGTCTTACGGAAGCCGTCCTGGGCGCTGAACGTCACGTGCGGGCTCAGCCGGTACTCGAATTCGAGCGCCGCATTCTGGTCGGCTTCATTCAGAGCGCTGGTGTGCTGGTAAAACGTGAACCCCGGCGCGTAGCTTAGCTTCATGTGCATGCGAGTCGTGGTCTCATCGAGCGCAATGTTCGGCGCAATCGAGTAGCTGACATCGCTGACCGGATGTGTCTCCAGTCCCATCAACGCGTTATCCGTGTAGGCCGTCGTGAACGCCAACCCGGCCCGGAGGTAGTTCGACCGCTCCTGGTCACCGACCTGGACAGGGAAGAACTGCCCGCTCACGGGCGGCGGGGTCAGCATCCGGTCGCTGTCGGCTGAATTGCTATTGCCGGCCGCGCCCGCAGCCGCCGAATTCGATTGCGCCCAGGCCGGATACGTGGCCAGAACGGCCGCCGCCAGCCATAGCGCATTCAAGCGTCTCATTTTCACGGAACCACAACCGTGTCATGCGGCTGAAGTTTGACGTTCTGTGAGATCTTCACACCCTTGACCACGTCTTTGTAATTGAAGGGAAGCCGCGTCTGCGTCCCGTCCGGGTTCTGCCGCAGCACATAAATCGATTTCTGTTTGGCAAAATCGCGGAAGCCTCCGGCGAGAGCAATGGCGTCAAGGACGGTTGCAGAACTGGTCAACGGGTACGCCCCGGGCTTATTGACCTGGCCAAGCACATTGAATTTCTGGCTATTGATCTGCTGCACGATCACCGTAACTTCCGGCTCCGAGATGTAGTTGGCCAGTCGTTTGGCAATCTCCTGTTCCAGCTTCAGCGGCGTTTCTCCGCTGGCCTGCACCTCGCCCACCAGGGGCAGCGAGATTTTTCCATCCGAGCGAACCGGGATGGAGCGGGAAATCTCCGGCTCCTTCCACACGTTGATGGCGAGAACATCGTCATCGCCGATGATGAAAGTGCTGTCGTGCAGTTTCGGGACCGAGAGCGTGCTCTCGGCCGCCGCGTTATTTGTTTTCGACGATCCCGGCTGGCTCGCTGCTGCTACCGGTGCGGATTGCGCACAAACCGACGCGGCCGCGAGGCACGCCGCGATCAATACTTTCGAGACTTTCGAGCTTAGCTTTCCCAGCGCCATCGCCGACTCCTTCCAACGTTCCGCCGTGATCGTTCCCTTCACCGTGGATCTATCCCCGCGCCCGCTGTCCCTGTGTACTCGCAAAACGTGCTTCGCTCTCCCCCGAAGCCAGTTCCGCCTCAGAGGAGTTCTTGGGAGCTTTGATCTGGTGTTGTTCGATCTTGTACAGCAAGGTACGGTAGCTCACGTTCAGCAGGCGGGATGCGGCTTTCCGGTTCCAGCCGGTTTTTTCCAGCGCCGCCCCGATCGCCGACTTCTCGGCCTGCCACTTCACACCCCGAACGAAACTCTTCAGTGAATTCGGAACCCCGGTGGAAGCCTCCCGCGGGGATAGTTCCCCGGAAGCCAGCGTCCTTCCGTAGTCCCCGCCATTGCTCCCGGATGCCGCCGGGAACAGACTCTGGCCGCTTGGCCGCAGGGCCGCGTCCCCGGTGATCAGGTACTGCCGCACAAACCCATCCAACTCGTCGAGATTGCCGGGCCAGCAATGCTGCTGGCACGCGCTCAACATCTCGGCCGGAAACACCCGCGCCGGCAAGCCATCGCGCCTCGAGATCTTCATCATGGAATAGCGCAGCAGATCGGGAATTTCTTCCCTGCGCTCGCGCACTGCCGGAACCCGGACGATGAACGCACTGAGCAGGTAATACAAATCCTCGCGCAGCTTGCTGCCCGAAATGGCTTCTTCGGCGTTCACACTGACGGAAGCGAGAATCCGCGGAATGGAAGCCGATAAATCCTTTGGCGTTCGCTTCGAGAGTTCGAGATGGATTTCGCTGGCCAGCAGCGCCTGCACGCGATCCGAAAGGGCCGAGGTCTCGCTCAGGAACAGGATTGCCCTCTGCTGGGGATGGGCTGCATTCGCGTCATGCGCCACCAGCATCCCATTGCCGTTGGAGGCATGCGCAAAGATCTCTCGCTCGGCGCGTTCTGGGGCAAGCAAAGCACAATTGACCTTTCGCAGTTTGGCCGCCGGGTTCGCCGATAGCCTGTGAATCATCTCGGCCACGGCTTCTTTCCCGCTGCCCTTCTCGCCCAGGATCAGGACCGGCACATCGGCTTTGGCCAGAAGTTCGGCGTGGGCGCAGAGCTTGCGGATCTCCGGATTCTTGCTCAGCCGGAAGCTTTCCTCGTCGCAGGCGGTGAATCTTTCATAGAACACTTCCACGCCTGCGTATCTACCCACATACTTCCGGATGGCCGATTCGAGTTGTTGGTCGGAGAAGGGGCGCATGAGCAAGCCTTCGGCTCCCAGCCGCATTGCCTCCGTCCGGGTTTCCATGTCATCCGCCGCACAAACAGCCAGTACATGCAGGTCCGTACGAAATCGTCGCAGCCACTGCAGCAGATACAGGTTATCGGCGAAGTTTTGCGGCAGGTCGAGCAGGACCAGCTTCGGAGTGGCTCCGCGGTCGAGCATCTCCATCGCTTTCCAGCCGGTAACCACCAGTTCCAGGTGCCACTGATTGGATATGCCCAGCGTTTTGAGCGAACGCGCCAGCTGCGGGTCCTGGCTGATGGCCAGCAACTCCACTTCCTGGACTTGTTCATTGGCCAGAACAGGGATTTTCATTTTGGGAGTGATGACTAGAGAGAGACAGCGATTACTTCACGGGTTCGAGTTGATAGCCTTCGACCCGAACGGCCAGCGAACGCTGAATCGCATTCACCGAGATCACCAGGGACCGGTCGCCGTTTCGTCCGACCAGAATGCCTTCCACGCCGTCGAGCGCTCCACTGCGAATCCGCACCTTCTGGCCGATGGCCAGATAGGGGTAGGAGGACCAGGCCAGGTCCTTTGCGACCAGCGTGCGCACCGATTCAATCTCTTCGTCCGGTATGGGAGCGCCTTCGCGTTGCGCGCCGACCAGTTCGAGCACGCCTTCCACTCGTAGTACTCGCAACCGCTCATTTCGGTTGGGAACGAATCTTGCGAACACATATCCACTGAACAATGGCAGTTGCAGCGTCTTTTTCCGGTCACTCCAGCGGCGCACTTCGTTGATAAGCGGCAAAAATGTTGTTACGCCGCAATCCGCCAGCCGTTGACTGACCAGCTTCTCGTGCTTGGGACGCGTATGCAGGGCGTACCAGCATTCTGTCTGCGCTGCGGTTATCAGCGGTAACGATTGCGAAAAGTCAGCGACGAAATTTCCAGTGGCCATAGCTTCGCCCACAAAGTCACATTCTGCGATGCGACCCGAAAAAAAATACACAACCGACTACTGAGATCTCGACGCGAGATCGGGGAGAATATCCGAGCAGACTAACGGGGAGGGACTTCTGATTTGTAATTTCTTCCGGACCTGGAATAAATCCGGTCTTTGCGTTTTCAGCGGAGCTCTACGGGGGATGAGGCTCCGGTCTTCTGTGATTAGTTTCCCAAAAAATTACACACTAGAGTAGAACGAAAGTAAGACTTCGGCTGTGTCTCCGATCACACAATGCTGTGATCGTATCCAGTCAAGCTGCCCGGAAATCCCTTCCTGCTGCTCTAAGTTATCAGCGCGCCAAGTTACATGGACGAACGATAACTCCATGAAAACTAAGGACAATCTCCTGGTGAAACCTTGTTCTCGACGGTTGGTCGTTACTGGAGCAATGGGTGGGGGACGTTCAGTGGCAGCGCAACATTGCTCAACACCGACATTGTTACGGGAGGTTGCAGAGATTTACAAGAGGAATCTCGGACTAGAGTATTGTGACTCTACATCGGTCAACTTATTGTTAATGAATTGTAAAGATCATACCGGAACAAACTTCACAGTTGCAAAACGGTGCAGTCTCCCTCAAACTAGGGAACTGCCGCGATAGTTCCCCCTATCTGCGGCGGAGGCAGTGGTACGCTCTGAGGAGGATGAACCTCATGGCCTCTAAATCCTTGGGGGACGTGAAGATACGAGTGTTGGTCGCGGAGGACTCCCGCATTTACACGCGCCTCCTCTGCGACGCTCTGCAACGTGACCCATCGCTGGACGTCGCGCCATTTGAGTCGCAGACGCAAAACCTGTCTTCGGCGATCCAGGCGCAACAAACAGAAATACTTATCCTAAGTTCGAGCCTGGAAGGAGAGGCCAACCGGGCTTTCGCCCTTTTGCGTGATTTGCGCCTGACCTATCCCGGACTCAAGACTCTCATTCTGCTCGACTCCAATGATGACGCGTCCATTCTCAATGCATTTCGCTCCGGGGCCCGGGGAATCTTTAGCAAGCGCGATCCCATCGACCTGCTGAGTCGCTGTATTCACTGCCTCTACGATGGACAAGTTTGGGCGAACAGCCGGCAGATCAACGTGATCTTTGAGGCTTTGACGTCAGCGCCTGTGCTCCGCGCAGTGAATGCAAAGGGAGCAAGCTTACTCTCGAAGCGTGAAGTGCAGATCGTCCGCTGCCTGGCCGAAGGAATGACCAATCAGGAGATCGCCGATCGGCTCAAGCTCAGCCGCCACACCGTAAAAAATTACTTATTTCGCATGTTCGACAAGCTGGGAGTTTCCAGCCGGATCGAGCTTCTGTTCATGACAATGGCCCAGACGGGTATCCCCATTGAATCAGCAGTGAGGAGCGAAAATCTGTCAGCAGAATCCGGCCAGACAAAAGCAACGATGCCAGGATGCGGATTGATGGCGGAAGAAGATGCAGAGGCTGATCGCACCAAATAAACTGGGCGCAACCAGCAGTTGCGCCCAGAAGAAAATTACGCGTTTGGTGCCTTGTTTATTGATTGTCCTGCGAACGACGGCGAATTACGAACGCTCCTGCGCACAAGCCTGTCGCTAACAACAGGTACATGGCAGAAGATCCGCCCTCTGGTACCTCATGATGTTTGCAGTGGCGATCATAGTCGCCATGGCCGCACTTGCCACCATGATCGTTATGATTAAAGCCACCGTCGTTGAACGTTGTTCCCAAGGCGAATGAGGAAAACAGTACAACCGGTAGCAGCAACCGTACAAATAACTTCATTTCATTCCACCTGACCAGTGGGGGAGGAAATAATGCTTTTATACCTCACACATAATTTACTCGCCATTCACAATGTGTCAAGAATGATAATTTTTGCGATGTTTGCAGATATTTGCACAGGGGAGGGATAGAGCCACTCTCTCGATTGCTCGAATGTGCTGCGAGCCTTCTGCTCCTTAAGCTAAAGCCCCTCGAAGGTTGATGGGCGGATGCATGGCAGACACGGCAAGGTTCCTCCGAGGTTCCCATGCAGTGTCTTCGGGACGCAATCGCCATGAGCAATCCCGAAGCCGAGCTGCGAAGGGAGTCTGCATAGCGCCCTAGATACCATAATCAAGGGGCCTTAGTTCCCGTTGACTCACCGAGGGCTGTGACGTAACGTACTCGCGCGATCACAGTTCAGGCAGGTCTGGCGAACCGATAGTGAAGAATAGATGGCGCGGAAAGTGGGTCGATTTCTGCTCGGAGGGCGATGATGGCACAGGGTAGTACGCATTCCAAGACGTGGACTTATTTCGAAGACAAATGGCACGAAGGCAATGTTCCCATCATGGGTCCGCGGACCCACGCAGCGTGGCTCTGCTCGATTGTTTTCGACGGAGCCCGCGCTTTCGAAGGAGTTACGCCGGATCTCCCTCTTCACTGTGCTCGGGTAAATGAGTCCGCCAAGAAATTGTTTCTTAAGCCTGTGGTTTCGACGGAAAGCTGGATTCGTCTGGCGCAGGAAGGGATCAGCCGATTTGAAAAGAATACGGCTCTTTACATACGTCCCATGTATTGGGCGGAAAGGGAAGGGCCATGGGTTCAGGCGCATGATCCGGAGTCGACGCGCTGGTGCTTGTGCATTTACGAAGCCCCGATGCGTCCGCCAAAGGGGTTCTCGATTACGCTTTGCCCTTTTCGCCGGCCGACGCTCGATACGATGCCCGTCGATGCCAAAGCCGGATGCCTTTATCCAAATAATTCGAGGGCGCTGTTTTATGCCCATGCGCGCGGATTCGACAACGCCGTGGTGTGCGACGTGATGGGCAACGTTGCGGAATTGGCAACCTCGAATATCTTCATGGTAAAAGATGGTGTCGTTTATACCCCGATTCCAAATGGAACATTTCTCGCCGGCATCACGCGGCAGCGCGTGATTGGATTGCTCCGCGATTCCGGAGTCACTGTTGTTGAAAAAATTCTGACCTACCAGGATTTTGAAGCCGCGAATGAGATTTTTTCCACGGGTAATTACTCTAAAGTTGTGCCAGTTACGCGTATCGACGGACAATTTCTGCAGCCAGGACCCATTTACAACAAGGCGCGAGAACTGTATTGGGAATTCGCGCATTCCTCGGCGGCTACCCTGGTATAAAGTGAGCTCATTTACAGTGATTCGAGCTCTGGTGCTATTTTCAAATGAGTGGAAGATCTGCTAGTCCCATATCTCATCGGTTGTCTTCTCTACGTGCGTTGGCGGTTCTATGCGGAACGGGATTGCTTATATGGGTCGGGACACTCCGGCAAGCATTCGCTCTGGCGTTGAACGACGAAAGATATACGCATCTCCTCCTGATTCTGCCGTTAGCTTTTCTTCTGATGGCTGTGCAATGGAAGCCGAACCAGCCAAGCAGGCGGGGTTCGAACTGGGGGCTGGCCTTGCTTGCACTCTCTCTGGGAGTGCTGCTGATATCTCGGCTCATGGTTCCGAAATCCTATGATCTGCAACTCGCGGCAGCTGTGTCGGCATTTGTAATCTGGTGTCTTGCGTCCTTTATTTGGTGTTTTGGTCTGAGTGCATTTCGCGAAAGGCTTTTTCCGCTGCTATTTCTCTTCTGGTTGGTTCCTCTCCCCACTGTTATTGTCGACACTCTGGTGGGTGGCTTGCAGCGGAGTTCTGCGTCCTCGGCTGAGTTGCTTTTTCGTGCGGTCGGAACTCCTGTATCTCTGAATAACCTGGTGCTATTGCTGCCCGGTCTGGAGCTCGAGGTCGCGCCCGAGTGCAGCAGCATTCGCTCAAGCCTGATACTCGTCGTTTTGACGATGTTTCTGGCACAACTTCTCCTGCGATCTCCGTGGCACAAACTTGCAGCCATTGCGTTCAGCATTCCACTATCGTTTGCAAAGAATGGCCTGCGCATTTTTGTTCTGGGATGGCTCGCTGTTCATGGCGACCCGAAAATCCTGGATAGCCCTTTGCACCGCCAAGGCGGCCCGGTATTCCTGGCTATTGCCTTGGCTGCGATTTGTCTCCTGATCTGGATCTTCCACCGTGGCGAACGTAGACGGAACATAATGCGTGAAGATGCGGCCTCTGTGGAAAGTGCAAGCGCGCCAATCACGATCGACCTCTGATCTCGTTCTCGGTCGGAGGCTGGAGATTCTCATTACGGCCTTGTATACTCAGACGCTTCTCACAATTAGGTCGACCATTCGAGAACGTCTTTCATGCTGAAACGCAAACACCCCTCTAAAACCATTCAGCGAGGCAGCGCTACGGACGCCGCTTACGTTGCAATCCGAGAAATGATTGTGTTCGGTCGCCTCGCTCCAGGAAGTTGGATTGCGGAATCGGAATTAGCCAATGTCTTGCACATGAGCCGTACTCCGATTCGGGAGGCGCTGCAATGGCTGCAGCATGAAGGGTATGTTCTGGAGCGAGGAACTCGATCCAAGTCGCGCATGACGGTGGCTCCGATGACGCTCGGAGATGCCCACGAACTCTACGGCATTGTCGGCCGTATTGAAGGACTCGCGGGTTTGCGTATCCAGGCGCTGAGTCCTAAGCAACAGGCGGCTTTAGTCACGATGCTGAAAAAGCTGAATAGCGAATTGCTGCGAATTTCCAAGTCCGCGAGCCCAGATCCGGAAGCCTTCACCGATGTTGATACCAGTTTCCATGACAGGATCGTCGAGGCTTCTGCCGGACCCCGGCTGCTTGCGATCTATAAGGCAGTCAAACCACAGACGGACCGCTATTGGAGGCTGTACTCGAACACGCTGATGGGGGACATGGCCGAATCTTGTGAGGAGCACAACGAGATCATTGCAGCGATATCGAGCGGCAAGGGGGAAGCGACCGAGCGAGCGCTGCAGAAAAATTGGGAAAAGGGCGCAGAGCGACTGGTGAAAGCTATCATCAAGTTCGGAGAGCGCGGCGTACTCTGAATCAGTTCGCGTTTCATTTTTTCCTCCATCACGAACGGCCGTTCGGGCCAGGTTGCGAAAAAGAAGATTGACCACGGCAGTCCACCTCACGTAAAGTCTAGGGCAATAGCATGCAACATTGTATGCAATGAATTTTTGTCATGTCGGATGCCGGTGCGTGCAGGGCATGCTCCGTTGCGGGACTGAGGAGGAAACATGCGAACGACGAGCACGGTGGCATTCTCTACTGAGCACTCGAAGCGACTCTACGAACGGACGCGGAGTCTTTTGATCGAAGGTGGCAGTTCGTCCTCGCGCGGACCGGGAAACTATGGGGAATACCCGATCTTTATGAAAAGAGGTCAGGGATCCCGGCTCCACGATGTCGATAACAACGAATACATCGACTGGATGATGGCTTTCGGGGCTCTACCCTGGGGGCACGCCGATCCTGAGATTACACAAGCGATTATCGAAGGCGCTTCCAGCGGGGCTCACTTTGCTACCGCGACCGAAGTTGAAATTGAAGTAGCCGAGTTACTCCGGCAAATCGTTCCCAATGCAGAGGTCGTGCGGTTCGCAAACACCGGGACCGAGGCCATCATGGCCGCGGTCCGCATTGCGCGCGGTTACACGGGGCGCCCCAAGATACTGAAGTTCGAAGGACATTACCACGGCTGGTACGATGACGTTCTGCTGTCGTCAAACCCGTTGCCTGTGTCCGCACTCGGGCTGCCTCACGATCCAGTCAGAATTCCAGACAGCTCCGGGCTGAACCGTCATGCCCTGGAGGACACCATCGTTGTGCCCTGGAATGATGTCGAATCTCTTCAGCATGCGATTGAAAACCACCCTGGCCAAATCGCCGCCATTATCACCGAGGGCGTAATGGCGAACATGGGCGTAATTCCTCCTGCAGAGGGCTATCTGCAGGCGCTGCAGAGCTTGGCTCACGAAAATGGAATCGTATTTGTCCTGGACGAAACCGTCACCGGCTTTCGCATCGCCGTCGGCGGCTGTCAGCAGCACTATAAACTTGACCCGGACCTTGTGACTTTTGGCAAAGCGCTGGGCAGCGGACTTCCAGTTGCCGCGTTTGCCGGCCGTGCCGAGCTGATGAATGCATTGACTGCAGGGGCCGTGCTTCACTATGGCACGCATAATGCCTCGCGTATCGGAATGCACGCCGCCCGGGCGAATCTCTGCAAGTTGATGCGGAATGATGGAGAAGTATTTCGTCACATCTGGAATCTGGCGGAAAGACTCGATTTGGGACTGATGGATCTGTTCCGCAGGAAAGGTATCCCCGCGATTGTCCAGCGGGTCGGCCCGATGTTCCAGATTATGTTTACTGAGCGGCCGAAAATCCAGAGCTATCGGGAATTTTGTCAGTTTGTGGATCGCAAGGCTTATCAGCAGCTATCGCTAAAGCTCTTTCAGCATGGCGTATATACCAGCCCGGCGGCGACTTTGCATTCGATCGTGACAGGTGCCCACACGCAGGATGACGTGGAAAAGACCATTTCCGCCGTGGGTGAGGTATTGAACTCCTGGAAGCCATGAGCAGATGGAGATTCATATTCAGGCATTGACGAACAGCAAAGGAACGAAAGTTCTGCTTACGGCATTCTTGCTGATTGCGGTTTTTCACAGTGCACCGCTGCGCGCGGCGACGAAAGCTTATGATCGGCCAGAATATCTGCAAATCAAGAAGCGCCTGATTCAGGGTTGGGGCACTTGGAACGCTCGCAGTGTACTGTCGCCAACTCTTCTGCCCGATGGTTTCGCCGTTAATGTGGGATTCAAGCAGTTGAATTGGTTGGGTTACAGCTACCTTGGCCAAGAACTGATTGGTCGCCGCGGTGACGATGTGGAACGCATCCGTCCTGGCCTACACGCACTGGATGGAAGTTATTCCGAACTTGAGTTGTCTTGGCAGCATGCCGTGGTTCGTGTCGAATCTGCCGCCGACGGTGCAAATTTAGTATTGCTGGTTACTCCCCAAAATGAGTTGAAACTGCCAGTCTCGGTTGTGTTAGGGGGCGAGATGCTGTGGAATCGTCCCGGCCAACTGTCGCGCCACGACAATGTGATCATCGCAAAATTACCATCACGCGAAGTGCGGCTGTATGTGACTGGAAAAGTGATTGAGGATCCATACGTTCAGACTCACACTCCTTATCTGGTAGTTGCACTCGACGGGCCCATCGCGCTTTCGACAGGTAAATTGCGCTCGATTCAAGAGGTGCAGCAGTTCATTGCCAGGAAGCGCCAGGCGATGGAAGATCGGGCTGCGGCATCTGGCGATCTCAAGGAAACCTACTTAGCTGTCGAATCCGGTTTGGCGTGGAATACGATTTATGAACCCAAGTATGACCGTGTTGTGTCCACCGTGGGCCGGCTGTGGGATGAGGAATATGGAGGGTATGCCCTGTTTGGGTGGGACAACTTTTTCCTCGCTTACATTAGTTCCCTGTACAGCCGAGATTGGGCTTATGCCAATTTTATTGAGCACTTGCGGAGCATGACGGAAGAGGGATTCATTCCCAATGACGATCGGGGCAATGGAACAAAGTCCTGGGATCACTCTCAGCCTCCGGTGGGCGCAATCATGCTGAAGGAAATCTACAAACGATATCCCGAGCGATGGCTGCTGGAGAGTTCGTTTGACGATCTGCTCACCTGGAATCGTTGGTGGATGAAGGCGCGCAAGAACGGCAATCTGTTGAGCTATGGTTCCGACCTCTCGAAGAATCCACTGGATCAGCCCGACATTCACACGAAAGTGACCGCCGGGTATGAGTCCGGCATGGACGACTCTCCTATGTATGAGGGGGTACCTTTTAATCCGGCGAAGAACACCTTGGAATTGCAAGACGTGGGCCTGAACAGCCTTTATGTCGCAGATTGTAAAGCGCTAGGAGAAATTGCAACGCTCATTGGACGGGCTGCTGAGGCAGCGGAACTCCGAGCTCGCGCCCAACAAGTCAGCAAGGAAATGGATCGGTTACTCTGGGATGCGCAGACGAGTACGTACCTGAACCGCAGGACTGACTTAGACTCCCTTTCCTATCGCCTGTCGCCAACGCTGTTCTATCCGCTGCTGGCAAGGATCACGGATTCGGCCAGGGCGCAGGCCATCGTCAGAGAACATTTTTTCAATCCGGCGGAGTTCTATGGCGATTACATGTTGCCCTCCATTGCCCGTAACGATCCGTCGTATCCGAAACAGCGTTACTGGAAGGGCGCCGTCTGGCCTCCATTGAATTTCCTGGTTTATCTGGGTTTGAGGAACTACGGACTGCAAGATGCCCAGGAACAGCTTGTGACAAAATCGCGAGCGATGTTCCTGAATGAATGGCGACGAAACGGCTTCGTCTGCGAGAACTATTCGGCTATTACTGGAACCGGTGATGACCCCCGACTATCGAGTGATGAGTTTCATTCCTGGGGAACGTTGATGGGTTTTATGTCGTTTATCGAAGCCGGCAAAATGCCAGCGCCCGAGGCGCCACTTCAAGCCAGTGCGGGCGCCGGGTTACATTGACACGCCAAGCTAATGAGACAAATAAGTTCATGAATATGCAGAACAAAGCGGCAGAGATGCTTTCGGTCCAGGGGAAAGTCGCACTCATTACAGGAGCGGGCTCCGGCATCGGGCGGGGAATCGCGCTTCGTTTGAGCGAGATGGGCGCTTCTATCGTCGTCATCGATGTCAATTGCGATGGAGGAAAAGAGACTGTTCGGGCAATCGAAGGTGGTGGCAACAGGGCAATGTTCGCCGAATGCGACATTCGATCCTCCGACGGTTGCCATCGTGCTGTGGAACAGACAATCGCAGCGTACGGAAAGATCGATATCCTCTGCAACAATGCTGGTGTTGTGGTACGCAAAGACGTTCTCGAATTGCAAGAAGGCGAATGGGATGCAGTTCTGGATGTAGGTCTGAAGGCAGCTTATCTCATGTCGCACGAAGTGATACCGCACATGATCCGGAATGGAGGCGGAGTGATCATCAATACCGGATCGGGATGGTCGCTGAAGGGCGGCCCAAAAGCGGCGGCTTACTGTGCTGCCAAAGGCGGCATTCTCAATCTCACCCGCGCCATGGCAATCGACTTCGGTCCCAAAAACGTCAGGGTCAACTGCGTATGTCCCGGTGATATCGATACACCAATGCTGGCGGGAGAGTGTCGTCAACTCGGGGAAGACCCCGGTCAGTTCATGCGTGAAGCAGCAGACCGTCCGCTTCGGCGAGTGGGGACCCCTGAGGACGTTGCCAATGCGGTGCTGTTTCTCGCCAGTGACATGGCGCGATGGATCACGGGTGCCTATCTGGTCGTGGACGGCGGCGGGCTCGCCTAAAGTCTTCCGGCGGCGGCATCGAGATGGTCAAACTTAGGGGAGAGGTACTCGGTGAAACTTTCACGCGCTCTGTTGTTGCTGGCTTTATGGTGCCCCGGTGCTCTGGGCAGCGTTCGAGTGGATGTCAATTCGAATTGGCATTTCCGTATCGACCCATCCAACGTCGGCGAGCAGCAGGCATGGTTCAGGCAGGAACCGAATGATCTTGAGTCTGTCTCTCTTCCGCACACGTGGAACATCGGTGAGCATTCAGAATTCATTGGAAATGGCTGGTACTTTAAAGACTTTATCGCTCCTGCAGAGTGGAAAAGCCAGCATGTGGAACTGCATTTCGGCGCTACATTCTACAAATCGCGGGTGTGGCTTAATGGCGAACTCGTGGGCGAGCATGAGGGCGGGTATAACGCCTACTACTTCGACATCACAAAGTTTCTGAAGAATTCCAATCTGCTCGTGGTCGAAGTCAACAACGAACCGAAGGCGGACACGATTCCCGGAGCCGACTTGAAGGTTGGTCCCACTGGAAAAATCTACGATTGGTGGCCCTATGGGGGCATGGTTCGCGATGCGTGGATTACGCTGAGCGATACCGCCGTGATTCGATGGCAGCACATCGACGCACGCCCGTCGGGGACGACTGCCTCGGTTTCGGACCACATTCTGTTCGAGAATGTCACCAAGAAAAATCAGCCTTTCCATTTTCACCTGGCTGTGTTTACCTCGAATGGCAATACGGTTGTTGCCTCAGCAGACAGGGAACTGATAGTTCCTCCTGGAAAGCAAACGGTCGATCTCACCGTGCAGATTCCCCAAGTTCATCTGTGGGGAATCGATAATCCGTTCCTTTATCGGAGCGACGTGCAGGTCAGCACGAACCACAGTCAAATTCTGGACGATATTTCCGACAACTTCGGTGTCCGGACCATCGAGATTCGCGACCGTCATCTGTATCTGAATGGCGAACGCATTCGCCTCACCGGCCTGACGAGACATGAAGATTCCCCGTGGGAAGGTTTGGCCGAGACACGCGGGACGATGCTGCACGATTACGACGATCTGAAAAATCTGCAGACTACCCTCACACGGCCCGTGCACTATCAGCAGAATCCGTACATTTATGACTTTGCCGACCGCAATGGGATTCTCATGATTCCCGAGGTCCCCATGTGGCAGTTCAGTGAGGCGCAGATGACCAATCCCAGGGTGGTTGCTCTGGCGAAACAACTGCTCCGCGATCTGATCGAGCAAAACTATAACCATCCCAGCATCTTCGCCTGGAGCATGGAGAATGAAAGCGCGACCAACACTCCGGGTGGAATCGCCTATTTCAAGACCATGTATGCGCTCTCGAAACAATTGGATCCAAACCGCTATGTCAGCTTTGCCGACGATCTCATTGCCTTTGTAGATCCAGCAACGAATGCGTCGCGGTTTGCAGATTTCATTATGTGGAACCAATACTTTGGCTCCTGGGATGGGCCGGAGAATCTGCTTCTTCCCGCCATTGAAAAGATCTCCAAAGGGTACCCAGACAAGATGGTCCTGGTCAGTGAATTCGGATACCCGGGGGTGTTTGCGGTCAATGCCGGTGTTGCCGACCGGGAAAGGGTGCGAATCATACGCGAACAGTTGGCATTGCTCGGCAAACAGGATTGGATTGCAGGAGCTCTTCTATGGTGCTACCAGGATTACCGGTCGTTTCATAACTTGAGACCTGGGCAAGATGACCACTGGGTCGATCATGGGGTCGTCGACCAGAACCGTCAGCGCAAACCCTCTTACTATGCCTGGCAGCAGGAAAATTCACCGGCTGTGGTGCATTTGGGCTGGAATTACGACGGAAACGGCAAACCCGTCGGTTTTCACGCAATCGTCTCACGTCGCTCGGAAGACGAATTACCCTCTTATCCTCTGGTCGGTTATGTGGCGAAGTGGCGCGTGCTGGATGCAGATAATAAGACCGTGATTAGTGGTTCGCGGGTCTTGCCGGAAATGGGTCTGCCACAAACCTTGAGCCAGAAGTGGGATGTTCAAAAAACCGATGTCCTGCGGCTGGAGTTCACGTTGTTCCGTCCGACAGGATTCATGGCTGCTCAACAGTGGGCCTTGTGGCGGAATCCGCAAGAAGGTGGAACCACGGCATCGGTCGGTCCCTCTACCCATTAGCTTCCCCGAAGAACTCAAAAAAATCTTGACAACGCTGTCTGCAACATTGTATGCAATACTGCATACAGTAACGGATAGCGATCTATTCATTTTGGTGCGGTACGGCAGGCGGGCTCCGAAGTCACAGCTCGTTCGAAAGGTGCTCTATGCAAACCATGAAGACTTTTGCCTTGCGCGCGGTCTTGATACTGCTGGTCTTTTCGCCCTTGAAATTGGCTTTTGGCCAGAATGCCGCCGGCCAGATCGTCGGAAACGTAACCGACACCCAGGGTGCGATCATACCGGGCACGACCGTAACGGTTACAAATGTAGCGACGGGCGTGGAAAATCACACGGTCACCAACGACTCCGGATATTTCGAGGTGCTGGCTCTGCCGATTGGGACGTATCAGGTGACCGCGCAGCACGAAGGCTTTGCGATTTCCAAAACCGAAGACCGAAAGCTGGAAATCAATCAGACGCTACGCATCGACTTCAAATTGACCATCGGGGCGGTCAGCCAAGTCATCACAGTCACCACGAAAACCTCGGGGGTGGAGACGGTGAATGCCACTGTCGGAGATTCCGTCACAGACCGGCCTATCGTCGACATGCCATTGAATGGACGTGATGTGTTGAGCCTGGCACTGCTCCAACCTGGGGTTACCGATGCCGATCCGAGTGCGCAGCATGGTTCCGGTTTCAGCGTGGCTGGTGGCCGTCCGGAGATGGTCACCTATCTTATGGATGGCGGCAACAACAACAACCTTTTGAATAACGATGTCGTGTTTAATCCGAATCCCGATTCGATTGCCGAATTCCGAATTCTCGAGAGTAATTATTCCGCTGAATATGGGAGAAATGCTGGAGGCATAATCAGTGTTGTTACCAAGTCGGGCACCAATCGCCTGCATGGATCGGTCTTCGATTACGTGCGCAACGACGCCTTCGATGCCAACACTTATTTCAATATCCAGGAATCACTGCCGAGAAACGTATTGAAGCGAAATCAGTTCGGAGGCACCCTCGGTGGTCCGCTCACCCTCCCACATATACTAGAAGGCAAAGACCGTTTTTTCTTCTTTGTTTCCTACCAGGGACAGCGGCAGAATGCGGCCGAAACGGTGTCAAACACTCCCGCGTTCACTCCGCAAGAACTCAAAGGAAACTTTTCCCAATCAGTGAATGGTGGACCCGATCCCAATGTCGTGGCTTTCTTGCAGGCAAACCCTTATTTCCAGTCGAACCCCACTCTCGCGGCGCAGGCAATTATCGATCCAACCAAGATAAATTCGGCAGCCGCTAACTATATTGGTCTGGGCGTGATTCCTACTTCTTCTAGCGGTTTGATCTCGTCGGCAGCGAATGCTACGGACAACCGCAATGAGCTGACAGGAAAACTCGACTTCAATATCAGTGACAAAGACAGATTGTCATTCACGGTTGGTGGGCAACGCCTCAACCAGACCGATCCCTTTGCCCAGCTTTCGGCTACAGCACCTGGATTTCCGGTGGGCAACAAAACCGACATTTACTTTTCAAATCTGGCGTACACGCACACTTTTGCCGGCAATCTGCTGAATGAGCTCCGCTTTACAGCCCAGCGGCGATATCTGCAGTCCGCGCAACCCCTTGCTGCGCTGCCCGGGCCTCAGCAACTGGGATTCAACATTACCCCCGATCTGAGTTCTGGTCCCCCATTCATGTCGTTCAACAATGGTCTCAACTTGGGCTTCAATACATTTAACGGACCGACCTCCTACGCTGATACGACCTACGCCCTGTCAGATACGCTGACGTGGGTCAAGGGCAATAACACATGGAAGTTCGGCGGCGGAATCTCTCCCTATCAGGACAATTTGCAATACGGGTACGAAATGTCGGGGTATTACTTCTTCGCCAATTATGGACCGGGCACGGGGAACGAATACGCCAACTTCCTCCTGGGTATTCCGAACTTCTTCTCGCAAGGACCGAATGCTCCGAACAACGTGAGAACAAAAGCTTCGTATGGATTTGTTCAGGACGAGTGGCGGGTCAGAAGCAATCTGGTGCTGACGCTCGGCCTTCGTTATGACTACAGCACGCCCAAGCTGGATACCTTGGGTAGAACACAAAACTTCCAGCAAGGCGTGCAGTCGACGCGATTCATTTATGCTCCGGTGGGACTGGAGTTTCCGGGAGATGCAGGTGCACCTCGGGGAACGAATTTCCCCGATAGAAAAAACATCGCACCGCGTTTCGGATTCGCCTGGGATCCTTGGGGCGATCATAGAACCAGCATTCGTGGCGGGGCTGGAATCTTCTGGGATATCGTCAATGCCTCGGACAACGTTGATATGAACGGCGGCCCTCCCTATGCCGGATATGCTTCATTCAATTTCCCCAATCTTCCGGCAGTGCAGTCTTCGCCAGTGACTTACATGTCCAATCCCTATCCCGCAGTCGGCCAGCCAAATCCATTTCCTTCCAAACCGCCCGCCGGGAACGTAGATTGGGTGAAATCAGGGTTCTTGCCTTGGGGTGTGTCCACCGCCGATCCACACCTGCGCGCTCCGTATGTCTACCAGTACAACCTGAGCGTACAGCGGGAGATCGTTCGCAGCTTACAGGCCGAAGTAAATTATGTTGGCAGCGACTCGAAGATTCTGCCGGTGAACATCGTAGGTAATCCCATGATCCTGGGAACCACAAGCCGAATTTTGAATCTCGGCCAAACCAATGCGGAAATAATCAATTACTGCGCCAACTATGCTGCCAACAACAATTCGTATATTGATCCAGTCCTCGGCACAGTGAATGCGGCATCCGTTTGCCCGATCCAGGGTTGGCAAAACACACGCGTGAACAAAGGCTTCGCCAGCTATAACAGCCTTCAGGCCTCGCTCACCAAGCAGAACATGAGCAGTCGCTTGGGTAATACATATTTCACTCTGGGCTACACCTATGGCCACAGTATCGACAATGCGTCAGGAAGATTTAACAGCTCTCAAGGCGTGCCTGCCTATGACATCGGCGCGTTCCGCGGATCCTCCGATTACGATGTGACGCATCGCATCACGCTCAGCGGGGGATGGGAATTGCCCTTCGAGCAAGCGTGGGAAACCGGACCGAAATCGCTTCTCAAGGGTTGGACTCTGTATCCCATCTTCAGCTGGCGAACCGGCTTTCCCTTGACCGTGAATTCTCAGTTGGGGTCTGGATATGCGTTTGACGATCCGGGAACGTCGGGCGCGGGCGATCTTTTCCTGACGAATGCTTTGTTCTCGTCCGGCTATAACGGTGTACGAACTCTCAATCCAAAGAGCAATAATCATTCCAACATCTATTTTGATCCTGCTACGTTCACGGCCAACCAGTATCCCATTGGAACGCCGTGCAGTACGGAGGCGCCGGCTGCCATCTCGCACATTCTTCCGTCCGATAATTGTGCCCAGACAACGCCGTCACTTCGCACTTACGGCACCGGCCGCGGGATTTTCCGCGGGCCCAGCCGCACGAACCTTGACCTAGCCCTCGCAAAATCAACTCAGGTTTTCGAAAGCCTGAATGCCGAATTCCGGCTGGAGGCCTTTAACGTCTTCAATCACACGCAGTTCATGGATCCCAATACCACCCTTACCTCCCCGACCTTCGGGCAGGTATTTCAGACGTTTGATCCGAGAATTGTTCAGATCGCGCTGCGTCTTACTTTCTAATCTTACGCAAAGGTCCACTCAGGGTTTCGGCCTGAGCAACCGGAACCCTCTAGTTCCAGCGAGGGCGCAGAGTGGCAGAAGGAAGCGTTTCTGATCCCATCGCCGTACCCAGACCCGGGCGGCCGGGAGCCCGTGTTACCAGCAATTTTTTCAGAAGGATACGAGCAAGACTCCGTTCTGGATGCTAGGGTCTTCTTTTGCACCACTTTAGGGCCATTCCCCGATTTTCGGAGATACGATAGTACTAGTACCGGGGGCCAGTACTTGGCCGACACTAAAGTCATGCGAAGAGTCTGCGTCCGCGTATTTCTCGGGCAAGCATTACTCGTGATGGCGCTTGTGTCGGCGCAATCGGTACCTGTTTGCGCCCAGCAGAATGCTTTTGCCGCTGCATTAAGCACCTCGACTGCTTCCATGTCTCCCCCTCCGGTCACATTCGTGCCCGTGACGCGAGAGGTACCACGTCCGCATCGATTCTGGGATAACAAAAACCGCGTTCTGTTTGCGAGTGTCGCGGCCTTTAGTGCCGGCGATTTTCTGGTTACCCGCGCTAATCTCGCAAATGGCGGAAGGGAACTGAATCCCGTGACGCGGTTGTTCACCGGCAGCACTCCCGCACTCGCGACAAACTTTGCTCTCGAGACAGGTAGCGTCGTGGGTATCAGCTATTTCTTCCATAGATCAGGACACCATAGGCTCGAGCGACTCACCTCGGTGGTGGATATCGGAGCATCGGCCGGAGCAATCGCCTACGGCATGGCACATCGCTAAGCCAGACTTCAATTCTGAGTTGAATGCGAAACCCAGAGGATATGTCTGCCTAGTTCGAGCGATGAGGATTACACTGGATGTTTCCCATCTATGATCCGCTATGGCATCTTAGGTTTTGGACTGCATGCAGTGCGTCGGCTGATGCCCGGTTTCTCATTGGCCCAGAACAGCCGAGTCACTGCTTTGTCGCGCCGTGATATGCAAAAGGCGCAAGCGTCTGCGGCTGAATACAAGATTGCGCAGGCGTTTGATTCCGCCGAAGATCTTTGCCGGTCTCCCGAGGTTGACGCTGTCTTCGTCACCACCCCGAACAGTTGTCACTTGGACGATGTGCTGCTCGCACTGAGGTGTGGTAAGCCTGTGCTTTGCGAGAAGCCGATGGGCATGAACGCCGACGAGTGCCGAAAAATGGTCGAAGCAGCACGAAATGCGAAATTGCTGCTGGGCGTGGCGCAGATTTTCCGGTTTGAACGCAGCACAAAGGCTTTTCGCGATCGCATCGCTAGCGGCCAGATCGGGAAACCGGTTTTTGCTCGCTCCGAGTTTTCCTACCCGGCACGAACGCATCCGCGCAAATGGCTGACGGACGCAAAGATCGCTGGGGGAGGCCCGATTGCGGATGTTGGCGTACACTGCATCGATTCGCTTCGGTACATCCTTGACGACGAAATTGTACGCGTGAGTGCGAGGGCCATGAGCGACGAAGATTCTGGGGATGTTGAAGCATCGTCCGTCTTGTCTCTCGAATTTGCGCGCGGAACTCTGGCATCGGTTCTGGTCTCGACGCGATCCGAATATCGTACGCCCCTCGAAATTGTCGGTGAAGGGGGCAGCATTGAGGCCCACAATGGACTTACCGTTGATAAGCCCGTCGAATTGAAAGTACATCGCAACGGAGTCGTAGTCGAAAGGGAAGTTATTTCGAACGCAGATGCCTATGGGCGACAAGTGGACGCGTTTTCTGCTGCCTTGGAGGGAAAAGCTGAATTTCCTGTGCCCGGTGAGGAAGGCTGGCAGAACCAAGAGATTCTCGATGCGGCATACCGGAGTCTGAGAACGGGCGTGTCGGAAGACGTTCCAATGGTAGCTAAGAAGTTTTGATTTCAGGTTAAAGGCTGATATCCGAATATCGCCTTCAGTTCTAAGAACTCTTCCAGACCTGCTTCTCCCCACTCCCGGCCATTACCCGATTGCTTATATCCGCCAAAGCAGCCTCCGAAGTCGACCCGTGCTCCATTGATATGTACGTTGCCGGCGCGGATCCGCTTGGCGAACAGGCGCGCCCGGTCGAGGTTGCCTGAAGTCACAAATCCGGCCAACCCGTAAGGAGAGTCGTTGGTGATCTGCGCCGCTTCATCGTCGTGGTCGTACGGAATAATGCACAGCACTGGGCCAAAGATCTCTTCACGCGCAATGGTCATGTTGTTGCAGACATTGCTGAACACTGTGGGACGCACGAAGAAGCCCCTATCGATTCCATGAGGTCGTCCCAGCCCACCACTGATTAACTTGGCGCCTTCATCGATCCCCCGCCGAATGTAAGATTGCACTTTTTCATACTGGAGCTTGTTGGAGAGCGGCCCCAGGTCCGTCTGGTCACATTTCGGGTCTCCCGCTGGCATCGACTCTGCTGCCTCTCTGGCCACATTCTCCGCATCAAGTATCCGCCTGCGTGGTACGAGCATGCGCGTTGGAGCGTTACAAGACTGTCCAGTATTGCGGAAGCATGCTCTCACTCCGTCGCGCACCGCCGTCTCGAGGTCCGCGTCGTCCAAAATGACGTTCGCCGATTTTCCGCCCAACTCCTGCGTCACCCGCTTCACGGTGGGAGCTGCTGCCACCGCCACGGCCACGCCTGCGCGTGCCGACCCGGTGAATGAGACCATGTCGACCTCAGGATGGCTGGCAATAGCGGCACCGACTGTCGGGCCATCTCCATCCACGAGATTGAACACACCTGGCGGAAGGTCACTGCCATGGATGATTTCCGCCAGTAGATGCGCCGAAAGCGGAGCCAGTTCGCTAGGCTTGAGTATCATGGTGCATCCGGCGGCCAGAGCCGGAGCCACCTTGCAGGCGATCTGGTTCATCGGCCAATTCCATGGAGTGATGAGGCCGCATACGCCGATTGGCTCTTTTCGCATCAGGGTTGTGCCCTTGAGTTCTTCAAAGCGAAATTGCTCGAGTACTTTCACAACCTCAAGGAAATGGGCCAATCCGGCGGGAACCTGAGCTTTCCTGGCCAGAGATACAGGTGCGCCCATCTCCAGGGAAATGATCTCTGCCATTTCCTGGCTCTTTTCCTGATAGAGATCGATAATTTGGCGCAGCCAGTCGAGGCGCTCGTGGATCGATGTCTGCGAATAGCTCTCAAAGGCCCGCTTGGCCGCTGTTACCGCTCGGTTCACGTCTTCAGGGCTTCCGAGCGTGATCATCGCGATTGGTTCTTCTGTCGCGGGATTAATGACGTGGTGCGCATGCTCGATGCTTGGCGTTATCCACTCTCCATCGATATAGAAATTACGATGATCCAGCATGGTCTCGGCGTAACTCGCGGATACGCATTTTCGCACGTCGCTTTGTGGCGCACAACCCGATCCACATTGACTGGGGATATCCATTTGATTACGAATAACCTTCGTGTGCTAAACGGCACCTGTGACATTACATGACCCTATTGCTCGTCTTTTCCGTCACGTTGCTCATCGCAGTACTGGTTTCTGATATCGCCGAAAGAAGCATCTTGTCGGCAGCCCTGCTCTTCCTGGTTGCAGGATTCCTTACAGGAAGGGGAGTCTTCGGCACGGCTCCGGAACTCCCGCATGCTTTGCTGGCTCGCGTATCAGAGATTGCGCTCTTCAGCATTCTTTTTACAGACGGCATGCGGACGGGCGGGGTAAGTTCGATTGCCGAGTCGTGGCATCTTCCCGGCCGCGCTCTGCTTATTGGCATGCCTGTGACCATTGGTGCAATTGCGCTGGTAGCTCACTATGCGCTCTCAGCGTCGTGGATCGCGTCTTTTCTTGTCGCCGCCGTTCTAAGCCCGACTGATCCCGTATTTGTTTCAGCAATCTTTCGATTCGAGGCGATTTCGCAGCGGGTAAAAAGCCTGTTGAATGTCGAAAGCGGAATGAACGACGGCCTGGCGCTGCCTGTTGTCATGCTTTTGCTGGTCAGGTCCGACCACACGGGAGAGAGTCTGTGGATCATCGTCCTCCAACTCGTGCTCGGGGTGGTTATAGGGATCGTCGTACCATGGCTGGGTATTCGGCTCGAGCACAGCCGATTTTTCAAGGCGGCGGGGATTTTTGAGAGCCTAAATGCTTTTGCTCTGGGCTTACTCGTGCTTGCAATCTGTTACAGCACGGGAGCCAATCTTTTCCTGGGTGCTTATGCTGCCGGTATAACGATTGCGAGCTTGGGCACCTCGGCGGTGGAGTCTTTCGAAAGTTTCGGTGAGTTGATCGCCGAACTTTTAAAATTGGCCGCAATTCTGATATTTGGGGCTGTCATTGCAAGACATTTCTTTGAGGCACTTTCCGGATGGGAGTATGCGTTTATTGCTTTGGCCACCTTTGTCCTGCGTCCTCCCGCGGTCGTTCTTTCGCTAACAGGAACAGAACTGGCATGGCACGAGAGACTGCTTGCCGGGTGGTTCGGTCCCAAGGGATTTGCTTCGGTGGTATATGGGCTCTTAATTTTGCAGGCAGGACTTACTCAGCTTGCACATTTGGTTGCCGTGTCCGTTGCTGCATCGATTTTTGTTTTTTCTTCGACTGATATTTTGGTTAGCCGGTGGTACGAGGCTCACCAGAGGCGGATGCCTCAACAGCAACCTTGAGTGCGGCAAAAACAGGGCATAATTCAGAAAACGGGTTGCGGACCGGTCGTGGGTTGCTATTCAGATGTTGCGATTGGGAATTCTTCGGGAAGGTCAAATGGAGGGAGCGTGCGCTTCCGCGTTTTTGCACTGGTACATCTTGCGATCAGCGGCATCGAGCACCTGGTCCAGACTTTCGCCCTCATGCCACTCTGCGATTCCGATGCTTACGGCTAAGTTAAAACTATCCAGGTTCGACGCTGAGTTCCAGTCCTTAATGTGCTTATCGATGCGCTGAACCACGGTTTCTGAGCCATCGGAGTCGGTATCGGCCAGACAGATAAGGAATTCATCTCCTCCGTAGCGTATTACTGCATCCGATCCACGAATTGCTTTCTTCAGGATTGCCCCAAGTTCGGCAAGGACAGTATCGCCCGTCAAGTGGCCAAACTTCGTGTTTACCTGCTTGAAGTTGTCGACGTCAATCATCAGGAATGTGAGTGGGTTTCCCAGCCGTCGAGCATGTTTCATGAATCTTTGTGTAATGTCGCCGAGCGATTTCCGATTGTAGACGTCGGTCAAAGGATCGATAAATGACTGCTGCTCGATCAATTGCGCTTGAAGAGTGGTGGATATGAGTTCTTCCCGAACGCGCCGAAGTTCAAGTCGCCGGCTCACAAGATAGGTGTTCATAAGAACCATCAGGACAATCAGTCCCAGGACCAGCGGGCGGGGCACATCAAACTCGATATGGATGTTATCCCGCTGCAAGAACATTGATGGCAGGGTAACTGCAACCAACCCCAAGCTGACCAGGACTCCTGTGACGGACACGATCGCCCACAGTTCCCAGTCGCGCTTCTCCAGGCGTGACAGTTGAGGAGCAAGTCTCGAAAGCAGGCTTTCAGAGTTGCGTTGCATGGACAATATGAATATGAACGGACTGGACAATGATCGCACGTTAGGTCGGGCTTTTTGGCAATTCAGAGGCTCTCGTTAGGTCACGAAAGTAACTGGATCGGTCGGCGATTTTGGGCACATTCGGGCCGCTCGAACGAACCGACGGTGGCAAACGGAGATGCAGTCGGCCAGATTGCTAAAAATAGTCTTGAGAGATGTTTAATTCTAATCCTGCATTCTCCAGAATCTGCTGTTTGGCAGCAGGACAAGCAGGGTGCATGGCCCCGTAGCTCAGATGGATAGAGTAGCGGTTTCCTAATTCGCTGCCTATGTGCCATCTTGCTTTGTTTTCAATAGCTTACATTTGTGCATGGTTGTGTCTAATTGTGGGCTTTTTCGCTTGTTCTCGTGCACAAAGAATATGCACAACAGACTGGAGGCCCCGTCCGGACTCGAACCGGAATTGCAGGTTTAGGAAACCTGTGCTTTATCCCGTTAAGCAACGGGGCCCGTGCACTGATTTTACACCGGGTACAGTTTTCACATATTCGCGCGTTTAGTAAGACAAATCCCGATGTTGTACTGAGGGTGACCAGTATCGAATAGGGCCGAATTGGTCCGTATCAGGACATCAAGTGGTAAGAAAATTCACGCAGAAATCATCATGCAAACCAAGAAATCTCGTAGCTCGCGTGCGCTCGGGCGGCGACTTGAACAAACGTTTTATGATGGGCTATCCGGGTCGAGGCGGGGGGGCAGGCGAGGGGCCGTTGATAGAACAACAGTTAACAGCGCATCAGGCACAGACTTAGCGGTGATCGCGATTAGTTGATCTGCTTGCGAGTGCTCAGCGCTGATTGATTATTCCAAGAAATATTCCCTCCACAGTAGGTTGAGGGTATTGAGATGCCATCCAGAGTTTGCTAAATATGGCCTCATCTCTGCTTCGAATCTTTCCATCAGAGTTTTGAAGCTGAGCTTTAATTTGGCGGCGAGGAGCTTTACATCCTCACGATCCTTGGGGTTATTTCTTGTCAGTTTGGACAGCGCCAAATCATAAGGCTCCAGAACTTTTAGAGAAAGCTTATCTAGGTCAAAATCGAGCGGAGTGAGTCGGTCTTCATAGCTATCCGGATAGTCTGAAAAGCCGCCAGTATACTGAATAAACAGCCGGTATTTGCGGCTGAGTTTGGACCCGCGCCCAGCCACGTCCTCAAGTTCGTTCGCGGAGTAGTTGGGAATCACAGCGATGTAGTCCAGATCGTCGGTAGGTCTTGGCAGTCCGCACAACACGTCTAAGACAAAACCCCCGAGGCAGTGAAGTTCCACGGGGGCTGTGAAAGCCTGATCAATTTCTTTCAGAAACGATGGCCAATGCGATGGAACATCCTCAAGCTTGTTAAGCATACTGAAGATGTTCCGGTCGCCAATCAGTCAGCAAATGCCACGACTTTGCTTCCGGAGGACGCGTCTGCTTTAGCCATTCTTCCTCGGTTTTCGAGAGTAACTGACAAAGCGTATCTTCCTTGTCAAGACGACTTTCCATGAGCTTTGACTCCAATAAACACAGACAAGTGTAGCGCTCTGACGCCGTCTCCCCCTTTCGGGCAAGAACCTGCTTGGCGAGAGTCACCACGAAGCCCAGACGATTCGTCAAATTTCGAAGCCTCGACTGCTCAAGCAGCCAACCTCGGTTAGCATCGCTCATGTTTGCATAGTTTGTGAGTAACCAAGGCAGAGCTTCGGCCACTCGTGCTTCTAAATTGTTTTGTGATAACGCGTTTAACAAAACTTGAACAGGATTTCTCTTCCACGCTGCACGCATGGAGGCGAAACCTGGATATCCAAGGGCTGAGAGTTGCTGCGCAAAATACTGTCCATCCATCTTTGCTTTTTGCTCTTTGACTGGCAAAGCGAGAGGATTCATTTTGAGCCGAACTACAGCCTTTCTGGCCAGAGCATCAGGAAACGGTCTTTTCCCGTTCTCCAAAAGGGCAACATATGCTTGCGATACGCCTAATAGACGTGCAACGGCTTCCTGCGTCCGACGCTGCTTCTTCCTTGCCTGTTTGAATTCGTGTGCCGTCATATTTGGGGATCTCAAATCTTTAGACGAGTGCAAGTGATAGGATGTCGATTTTTTATTACAAGTCAGGTTATATTTAATGCAATCTATCTCCTTCATTCTAAACCTATTGAATTCGCACGTCAATATTTGCCAAAGTCAGGAATGCAGACTTCCCTCACTTCGCCAGCATTACACAGGGGCGAACAGTTAACGAATGTCGCTATTTTACAAGCGACCGGCCCGCAAGGTCCGACGTGAACCCAAGTTAGTTGTTTCTCAGTCGGCTCAGTCGAATTTGCATGCGTTCTGTGGCATTTTGGAAAGGTTTTTGAAGGGTTCCATCGAGACAGGCGCTGACCATTCGCGACATTCAGTACCCATCACAGGCGTTGCCCATCTTTACCTGATGAAGTGCGTTGATAGCGGCGTCCTCTTGGCCTGAGATTTCGAGAGATGACTGGGCCTGCCTCATTGCCTCACACGCGCCGCCTCTGTTGAGCCCTTCTTCGCAACTAGCTCCGGTGAAAGATCAAGTTTTCTGGTTTTCTGTCTCTTGACTACCAGACCGTTCTCAACGATTGGCTCGTAGTACCTCAACAACCAGCAGTTGCCGACTTGCTTGATTTGGCCGTTCTGCATGACGCCCTTTCCGAACCCCACCACAACAGAAAGAACATCATGCACAGACGTTGTGCACAAGATAGAAATAACCGCATAAATACCAGCGATATAAAATATGACGTGGTGTTCCCTAAACCGTTGGTCGGCGGTTAGACTCCGCCCGGGCTCTATTTTCAACCACTTATGAATTGAATGGGAGCATTAGTGCGCGATTTGGCCGCGCAGTACCGTGATGGACGCCTTCGGAAGCAAGTACGAACTCTTGGCGCTGCCAACGACGGTAGATCTGGATGGCGGTCCGTCAGGATCCGCATGTCCGAATACACCTTCCGGGTGCCACTGATACTCATTCGCACCGAAGGTAATGCGGGCCACCTCGCCCGAGAAGTAAGAATCTTCCTTCGCTTGCATCCCCTTGAAGACCACTTCGACTGTGTGATCGTTGTGTTGATCGCGATTGACCAGCATTACTGACCATTGTTTATCGGGACGTTCGACAGCGTAGGCAGTCACAAGGACGTTGCCTGCAGCATCGACTATGTCGCTGCTGGCTTTGAACTGCCGATGTGGAGCGTCGACAGGCTGCACCCATTCTTTAGTGATGAGTTGCGCTGCGAGATATTGTGGCGGATAGCCTACGAGTTTGTAATCCTTATCGATCCATAAGAAATTTCCGAAACCACTGATGTTTCCCGGATAAGGCATGTAGTGGAAGTAGTAGGTTGCTCCGGCACCCTCGGCCATCATCGATCCGACATAGTCAGCCAGCCACAAACCACTCTTCACCGTTTCCGGTCCGGCCCCGCCGCCGATATTACCCTCGGTCATGAAGAACGGAATATTCGCGGGCAATCCATCATCCTTCCAGACTTGGACGATATGGTGCACGTATTCCGGTTCGGGATAGAGGTCCGCCCACGAATAAGTCGGGCGATCCTGATACGGATAATGTTCGAAAGAGAAGAATGTAAAATCGTTCAAACGTCCATGCGCTTTGAGGTAATCGAGAAAGCGGCCGAGCCATGAGACTTTTCCTTTAGCGTCCGGCCAAACTTCGACGTCCTCGAACGTTCCCTCGAAGGGTGGACCACCCAACTTGGCTTCGGGAACAAGTTTATGAATGGCAGTGGCGAATTGCAGGTAGAGCGCGGCGTAATCTTCCGGCAACATGTGCTGGCCGTCCGCCTCTTCACCCATTTCAATCCATGAGATGGGATATTGCCGCTTGTAGAGGTAAGCAATTTCGTTAGCCGCATCTTCGGGCGTGGAATAAAGCATGGCAATCGGGACCATGGTGGGCAGTCCGCGAGTCACGCCGCAATTGAAAAAGAAATCGAACCCTACTTGGTCACCCCGAGATTGGTTCAAATCAGTAGCCGCGTGCCAGGGATCGACAGACGAAGGCCACGTTACAGTTTGCTGGCGGCTCGGGAAATGTGTGACATAGTCGTTAAACTCTCCATCGCGCCCAAGGGCTCCGGCGTAAAGTTCGTTGATTGCATATCCTACGCAGTTGCGCAGGTCAGATGAGCCATGGGTATCGCAAGTGTTCGAGGATTCGGTCATCCAAATGCGCAAATACCGGACAGGAATCATCCAATCCGCCAGTTTCAGCGTGATCGTGCCGCCCTTACCTTCAGCCACTGCTCCCAGGGGAAACGTCTGCCACGTGCCTTTGGTCGTTCCGTCGTAGAAAGGCTCTAGCTCGCCGGTCCAAAATTGAACCAGGTATTTCCGCGCATAAGGACTCGCCCATGCAATCTGGATAGCGTTCAGATTAATTTTGCTTCCCAGATCGAGGATGACCCACTGCGGATGGAGCGCATCGTCCTCGCCAGTGAAAGCCTTAGTGAGATATGGATTGCTTTTCCAGTATGAGTTCAAATCGCCGTCGGTAAGGCGCGACCATCCGTTGCCATCGCCCCGACTGAAGCCACGATGCGGCAGGGGGTAGGCCCAGGAATGCTGAATCATTTCATCGGTAGGTGTTGCGCTGCCGACGAAATAACCTTCCTGCTTCTCGGCATTGCTCCACGTGCCTTGCGGATTCCAGTGCCACGCTTCGACCATCAATTCTGTGTTTTGACGGTAGGTTACGGTCTGCCAGCCCGCTCCGAGGATTTCTTTCAATAGCGGCTGTGTCAGTAAATGTTCGGGAGTGCCGGTTCTGAGCCGATCAATCGCAGCTCCCAGAGCATGGGGTGGACTGAAAGTATTTACGACGTGGGACGGAGTGGCATCGACGATAACTGTCTGGGCGGAAGCCATTGATACCAGGAGGACGAATACCAGGGAAATGAATTGCGCAAGGCGTACCCCAACGCGGGTTGCTTGGACCACGGTGTCTCCTTGTTCGTACCACGGCGATGCAGCCGCTGGGATGGGCCGCATTGCGATTAAGAACCAAACACGAAGAAGAAAACGCGGTGAGCGAGTCGCTGCTCACCGCCAATGGAATTCTGATCAGAAATTGATTTTCGCTGCCAATTGTACCTGCCGCGGCCCAATTGGCGACATGTAGAACAATTTGCCGAAGTTGGGATCACCTACGTTCAACGTCGAGTCACCATAGGGCCCGGGAGTGCCCATACTGAATGTCGGGTGATTGAAGGCATTTTGGGCCTCGAGCCTCAATTCCAGGTTTACCCCTTCATGGGCTTTCGACAGCAGGAACTGTTTGGCGAGGGAGAGATCGCTGCTGAAAATCATTGGCGATCGCACATACGAAATAGTCCGCCTCATGGTCCCGAGGGTGAAGGGCGCCGGCTGCTGAAAGACCTGAGGATTAGCAAAGTAATTGTCTTGCCAATCTTTTCCGTAGTTACGGCGTGGTATTCCAGTGAGATTGGGCCTCTGCGCCCCATAGGTGGGTATGGGTGTTCCGCCGTTTGAGACAGTGACCGGAAGTGGCCGGCCATCACGGATCTCCCAGATGCCATTCGTCTTCCACCCGCCAACAATCAGGTCGAGAGCTCGCGGCATATTGCCGAAGAACGCTTTGCCGCGACCGATCGGCAGGTCGTAGCTATAGCTGAACTTCAGCACTGAGGGTATGTCGAAGGTCGAAAGGCTGCGCTCGAGGTAGGGCTTGTTCGGATCCTGCAAGCTTGTGAAACTGCCAAGCCAGGTCACGTTGTCGTCGCCAACAGAAGAGTCGTCAATCGACTTCGACCACGTGTAGTTGACCAGGAACTCCAGACCGCTACTGAAGGCCTTTCGCGCCTCCAGTTGCAGGCCGTTATAAATGGAATTCGCGATCATTTGAACGTCGGTCGTTACGTTGTTGAATTGTGGGTAAGGGGTCCTTAATTGATAGGCGGGTACCGAACTCGACATGCTGCTAAATGGATTCGTAATGATTCCATTGAATGGATTGCAGTAAGGAGCGCAACCGGGTGGATTCGTGTAGAGCGCATTCAAAGCGTTCATCTGGGGCGTGTTGCCCTGATACTGCTCGACCCATGGGCCGAGAATATCGAGTTGATTTGCCCCGCTGAATGGCAGGTGCGTCCCTTTCTTCCCAAGGTATTCCGCATCCACGACAACGTTCCATGACAATTGGCGTTCGACTCCGAGGCTCCAACTCTGCTCGTAGGGAGTCAGGTTTGCGGCCTGTGTACGCAACGGTCCGTTAGCACCGAAACCGACATCGTTCATCAGGCCAAGTGAGCTTCCCGGCGGCTGAATCAATCCATTGGGAAACGGGTTGCTCAGGTGCAGATAGGGAGTGGCGCCGTCACTGTTGTAGGTGGTGATCGCGTTGGTGTATTGGTCAAACCCTTGGCCGCCATACGGCACTACGCCGCTGGCGCCCGAACGAGACTGGCCGTAATAGATTCCGTATCCTCCGCGTACCACCATATTCTGAGCGAATTGATACGCGAACCCGAAACGCGGCTGGATGTCGCTCCAATCCGTTACATAGTTCGTGCGGACATTCGAATTGGCAAATACCTCGCCACCCATGAGAGGCCGGGTCACCGTCTGCAGAGTTAGCGGATCAGTGTAGGTGATCTTTCCCCCATTGAGAGGACTGATGGCATTCGGATTGAACCAGTTCTGCCGATTGTACCGGTCCGTGCGGGGCAGGGAAACGTCATAGCGCAGACCAATGTTTAGCGTCACTTTGGGCGTCACTTTGTAGTTGTCTTGCGCGAACCATGCATACTCATAGTTTTCTGTGGCCGGTTGGAACTGAATTTCGTAATACCCACTGGACATCTGTCCCATCAGGAAGCTTGCCATACTATCTCCGCCAGCCACTGTGCCATCTGAACATTGCGAGGTGCCTTCAATCGCTGGACAAATCGAGCTTCCTCGATTATCGAAGTTGAAATAACCCAGCGGAGCATTCGTCTGGATGTAGTTCTGCTGGTGCAGGCGTCCTTCGAAGCCGAACTTCAGCTCATGCTGACCATGGATTTTGCTCAGCACGAACGAAAGCTGCCCCGTCGTCTGGCCCTGCTTGTAATTCCCGTAAGGATCATTCCCCGCATTCGGAAATCCTGCAGCCAAGTAGTCGTTCATGAACATTGCCGGGACGCCGTTGAAACCATTTGATTGCAGGTACGAAGGAAATCCCAGGCTCCCGAGGGGGTTGCTACCGTGGCTCGAATTGTAGGCGGAAATCCGCATCGCTCCACGTGTGACGCCAAAGGTCGTGGTCAACAGCGTGGTTGGCGTGATTGTGTAGGTTTCATCGATAGCGAACACATGAGCCGTGCTCTTGTTCGAACCGCTCCCGCAGGGATCGACTACGTCATTAAAGCAATCAAACGGACTCGTAGAAGTCCATTCCTGAGAGTACCTGGCGCTCAACAAATTCTTCTGGTTGAAGCGATGATCGATTTTCAAATCAAACTGATCGTTTGAATTGGGAGTCGCCCCGGATGCGATCCAATTGTCGTAGATGCCCCCACTCGGGTTGTTTGGGCTCGGAAACAAATTCATAACCTTCATGGCGACGGGGTCAAGCAGGTTGCCATGAACTCCCGGGGCAGGTTGGAGATTTGCTGGAAGCTTGGGATTCCCTGGACTGATGTACTGATCAATTCGGTTAAACGGAATAAAGGCACTGCGCACAGGGCCGCCGTCAATGGAGCTGTAAACGCCAGAATAAGGGTCCCAAAGCTGGCCCGCGTTCATCGCGTTGCCGGAACCGTCGACGCATAATCCGGAAGGGTTGAACGTTCCGCCCTGTGTAGTGCAGACCTCGCCGAAATTTCCCGTCCGCATGGCAGCACTAGGGACGCCGGCCTGATAGGTATTCATATTGCTTTGGCGCAGGCCTTCATAGTCGAAGAAAAAAAACGTCTTGTTCTTGATGATCGGGCCGCCAAGCGTGGCTCCGAAATCATGGCGGTGAACTGGAGGAATCGGAACAATTGGCGTGGCGTGATCGTTGTACCAGTTATTCGCATCCGTGATCGTATTGCGAATAAAGTCGTAGACGCTACCATGAAAGTCATTGGTGCCCGAGCGCGTGACCATGTTGAGAATGGATGCACCCGAAAATCCATACTCCGCGCTGAAGTTGGTCTGCTGTACTTTGAACTCTTCGACGGCTTCCGGTGATGGAGTGTAAACCGCCTGGGTAACGCCGCCGTTCGGCTCGAAATTGGTGATGGAGGCCCCGTCCATCAGGATGTCGGCGCTGGCACCACGGCTGCCGTTAGAGACCCAGTTCGTTCCTCCGCAGTTCGGGCACTGATCGTCCATGTTGGTCACGCCCGGAGCCAGATATGTCAGGTCGGTGATATTGCGGTCGATCAGCGGCAGGTCATTGATGAATCGGCGGTCCACGACTTGACCGGTGGTGGCATCTTCGGTCGCGATATTCTGCGTTTCGGCCTTGACCTCAACAGTTTGCGATGAACCGGCCACCTTCATCGTCATATCGGCGGTTGCGTTCTCGCTGACATTCACGACGACGCGGGTGCGCTCGGTTTTCGCAAAACCCGACATTTCCGCCGATACCGAGTACACCCCCGGCGGAATTGAAGCAAACAGGTAGCGCCCATCCTTGTCGGACGTGGCGGTGAATTGGTATCCCTTATGCTCGTCGACCAGAGTGACTTTAGCACCCGCTATGACGGCACCCGATGGATCGGTGAGTAATCCGCTGACGGTACCGAAGTAAGCCTGCCCCAGGAGGACTGCAGGTAGCAGGAGAATCAAAAACAAGTAGGCGGTTCTTACTGCGATCTGGCACTTGCGAGGCGTTTTATGCAAGAGATTCACGGGAACCTCCTCCGATTTCTAGCGACAGGAAGCTGAGTTATTCAAATCTTTCGGGGCCAAGAACGGGGAGAAGCGGCGCCAAGGGCTCAGAACTCGGCTCATCTGTTCCACCAGAGCTGGGACTCCCCTCCATTAAAACGATTGATTATCAACATTTGGCTTAATTCTGGGAAGAGTTAAATGTGGGCCCTTTTACACTTTGAAAATGGGTTAATTGTGACTGAGCGCACGGAGTGTTCTTTCTTGTGATGGTACGATACCGCTCCTTATTAGGCAGGCTAAAAAGTCTTCTCTTTCCGAAGGTGAAGCTTTTAGCCTTTGCCTGACTCGTATTCTGCGTCCCGGACGCATCGGAAGCCGAGTGCGGCCGAGCGGTCCATGCTCGGAGACATCAACAACAGTTTGCCGTGCTCGTTCAGTTTATAGGTCTGGGGAAAATACCACATCGACCCCTGCGGCTGATAGTAGCTGCCGCCGCGCAAGATCGCCGCGGCCGTGTGTTCATCCTGGAACTCATCAGTCCATTGCCATACATTTCCAACCATATCCATCACGCCGAATGGGCTCGCGCCGGATGAATGAGCATTGACTTCATCGGGACCGTGCATCGTACGCCCCTTGTCAGGTATGGGAACCGCATCCGCCAGCCATTCATTCCCCCACGGATACTTCCGCCCATCGCTGCCTTGTGCCGCATATTGCCACTCCCACTCATGCGGCAATCGCTTTCCAGCCCACGCCGCGTACGCCCGTGCATCTTCGAGCGACACCCAAGTCACAGGCTTGTTATCCCAGCCAGATGGATAGGTTCCATTGCTCCAGTCGCGCAGGAAATTCAAAGCGTCGGTCGGATGATATTTCGTTGCATTGAGGAATCTCTTGAATTGCGCATTGGTCACTGGATACTTGTCGATCCAGAAAGACTTGATGTGCATGGGGTGATCATGGAACCGTCGTGGAGTATCCTCCCACGGATACTCCACGTCAACTCCCACACCATTTGATCCTTCGATCTCAATTCCTTCGACGCGAAAGTCGAAGTTTCCTTCCGGAATCTTCACCATGTCTGCGGGAGAACCGGAAACTGGCTCCGTTGGGGCAATTGGTACGATATGTTGCTGTAGTACTTTCCACTCATGCGAATAAGCGCTCAGCGGGGTCGCGCTTAGACCTTTCATGGTTGTCATTAGCTTCTGAATCGACGGCGCCGGCCCCGACGGCGACTCCAGCAGCGCTCCGTATCCATGCGCCTCGATGGCAAAGCTGAGAACTGCATTTCCTGCCTCACTCTTGTCGGGTTTGAGCTCTACTCCGTGGTAGAGATCGAAATAACGCAATCCCTCCTGCCAAGGGAGTTCGACCTCGGGACCGTCAACGTTGTATTCATTGCGGTTCACAATAGTCCAGACAGTTTGGGAGCGCAGCGGCCATCGGCTCCCAAAAACTCCATAGCGCAGCATAGGCGTGAGCGGTTCCCATTCCGGACTGACAAGAAACTCTGCGAGAGCTCGCTCCAGGGTGGCCACTCGTCGCGTAGCTTCTGCATCTTGAGGAGTAATGCCGTTCCATATGCCCCAAATGTTCTCCCAGCTTTCCCATCCCACGCCGTTGAAGAACGCGAACTGCAGGTCGTTCGTCTTGTCGTGATTCCAGCGATCAGAGATGTTGACCATGTGCCGAGGCTCCAGCCATTTGTACTTATCCACCATCGGCACGAATGGGAACTGATATTGTCCCCACGTCATCACGTTCCACGCGAGTGCTTCATCCGCCGGACCGTTCTCAGGCTCAAAGGCCAGCGGATGCCCAATGTTTTCGGCAGCTGTCGTGAATGCCAGTGGCACTCCATCCTGCGTGTCGCCATTGACCCCATCGGCGCCAATCTCCGCCATCAATCTCGCAATTGAGTCTGGCCATGGCATCCCGGGATCTCTCGTGCCCTGATCCCACATCATCATTGGGAAAAGAACGCGTACGCCTCGATGGTGAAACTCCGCAATCATCTGCTTGACGCCGGGAATGCCTCCGGGCATTGAGCGAATCATGTCCTGCTGATTGCGATTATCGATTCCCATATTTGGATAGGTCGGCCAGATGAGAACGGCATCGATACCACCGTATCGCCGTTCAAGATCGTCGAGATATCGGTCCACTGTGTAGCGGTGCGCGACCGGATCGTAGAAGAATCGATCTTCGACTATCATCTGCGGCTGGAAGAAACTCGACTGTGTCCATTTCAGCTCAGGAATGTCATAGCGCGATCCGTTATAAGCGATGCGGATGCGGCGTTCGTTGCGCCAGTGCTGAATGTCTTTCAGCCATGCAGCATGATCACTCTGTGAGCAGGTCACGGCGCCAGTCTGCCAGGCGTCACTCGGTGCATAACACGCCGGAGCCGGAATCTGCTGGTCCTGCGGCTGATACTGTGTGTCTTGCGCCCTAACTGCAGCCGCTGCGAACAGCAGAATTGCGCAAAAATCCGAGACCCTGACTCTCACCAGTGTGCTCCTTACGCGGAAATCGTGAACTAGTGGCGCGGCCTGATAGTGCAAGCAGCCAAGCCGCCAAATCCGGGCTGTGCCCTATTCCGTTGGGCTGCTGGCCCAACGCTCTATAATTACTTGAAATCGGAGACCTTCCTTCATAAAGCGGCTGGCAATCATTTCGAGTCCAGCTGGGGCTACAGAGGATAAACGCCTGTCGGAACAGGCTGTTTTTTAGGCGTTTCCACTGAGGTTCTGCCATTTGAGCGCAATGAGAGCAATGCACGTCAATTCCTGAACCAGGTTCAAACCCGGCCCTTGCAGCTTGGCGATGCACATAGAAACATTACGCTTGGTTTATAGCACAACAACTTCTGGAACCACCTTAGAGCAATTATTGGATGACCGCTTTCAGGAAATTCTCGTCTACGGTTCCTCCGCCACCGCGGAGATGAGTGCCGGGGCAGCAAGGAAAAGATCACCGCCACCACGGTTGTGAGGCCAAGTAGAAGTACCGTGTTGATCCTTTGCGAAATGACTTTATCTGACATGCGAGACCTTGAACAATCACCCGAACGAGAACTGCCTGCTACTGCCGAATGGGTTCTGTCCCTTCACTCAGGATCTTCAGATAACGTGAATATCCGAAGACACGGGCTCGGCGCTTTCCCGTGACCTCCTTGGCTATACCGAGGCGAACGAGGTGATCCAAGGCAACCGTCACTGTGGGGATGGATAGCCTAAGCTCTTCGGCCACAGTACCAATAGCCACCAGTGGTTTCTTCTGCATGTACTCATGAACACGCAGCGCAGAAGAGGCTGCGCGTCCGATTGTCTGAATGCGGTCTCGATCCTTTGCAAAAAGAGTCAGAATTTGCTTTGCGGCATCGGCAGCGGAGCGTGCCGTGATCTCTGTCCCTTCCAGAAAGAAGGCCAACCACTCCTCCCATGCACCCTGTTTTCGAACGCCCTGAAGCAGATCGTAGTACCGGTCGCGGTTCGTTTTGAAGTACAGGCTGAGGTACAAAAGAGGCTCTCGCAACGCGCCCTTGGAGCAGAGCAAAAGTGTGATCAGCAGACGCCCGAGTCTGCCATTGCCATCCAAGAAGGGGTGAATGGTCTCGAACTGCACGTGAACCAATCCGGCCTCGACCAGAATGGGCAACTTGTGTTCTTCGTCGTGGAGAAAACGCTCAAGGCTGTCGAGACACTCCATCAACCGCTCTGGGGGAGGCGGAACAAACGCAGCATTGCCGGGACGCGTTCCGCCGACCCAGTTTTGCGATCGCCGGAATTCGCCCGGAGTTCTGTTGGCCCCACGTCCGCCGCGCAACAGAATGGCGTGAACTTCGCGGATGAGTCGGAGAGAGAGCGGAAAGCCGCCCGCGACCCGACGAAGCCCATGTTGCACCGCCGCGACGTAGTTTGAGACTTCTTCGACATCGTCAATCGGAACACTCGGTTCAGCGTCATTTTCAAACAGCAATAGATCCGATAACGACGATTGCGTTCCTTCAATCTGGGACGACAGTAGTGCTTCTTTCTGGATATATAGGTACAAGAAGAACTTCGTGTCTGGAAGCAACGTGGTCAGGCCATCGAGTCTGCCCAGCGCTTGGTTGGCACGGTCAAGATGCTGATACAGCCCCGCCAATTCCACAGGTGGATTGGGCGGCAGCTCTGGCGGGATGAAGGCCCGCACTGGTTCTCCGGTGACCGTCGTTGTCACGTAGGTCCCCAGCCTCGACTTGTCTTCAGTGACCACTCGCGTTATGAAGGGGGCCTTTAATAAGCATTCTCGCTATTAAAGGATATGACATCATGTCTTAATAAGCAAGCAGGAGCCTGCCGACAACTTTTCAGTTCAATTTTTCTTGGCTGCTCGTGTCCCGCATTCCTTGATGGCTTCGAGGAGTCAAGAAGCTTTCCACGCATAAATACTGACGCCGGATTCTAAGGAATACATGGGTCTATGGGCTGGAAATGCGGGCCGCCAGCGTCAGTACTGATGCGTATAAAGACGTGTCAATTGTTCCGCTCTCGGCAAGCCTTCGGTGGTGTCCGGACGCTACCGGAAAGCCCGGTCATGTATCAGTTTGAAGTCCCAGCTCAATGTGGGCGATCAATTAGGGCGTGTACAGCATTCTGCAACGTTCCGGGCAGATCACTGGACGGCTGGATTTACTAGCCCAATTGTAGAGGCATAGATGCCGACAGGAAAGAAGAGCGCCTACGATTCCTATACCGGAAAATCATGTTGCCAGCGGGGTTGCCGACGCCGCAGTGCAGCGCGAACGTACCACTCAAATCTTGTTGGCAACTTTCTTAGAAACCAGCTCCATTTCGTAGATTCGCGCCACGAAATTCGCAGACAGCTTGATCTTGGACGAAAAACCCCTTACCTTTTTTCTCTGGTGGATAACCACGTACAAACTCTACAGCCTCCCGCGTGTTTTCGTCGGCGCTTCATCAACTCAATGGTAGGAATACTGTCGGCACCGGAGACGACCACCGCTACATCGTAGCTTTCCTCGAGAGCAATCATATCCGCTCCACGTTCTCCTTACGCGGAAATCGTGAACTAGTGCCTGCTCCGGTGAAGATTGCTGAACTGTCTTGTGTCCAGGAACTGGGTACTGTGACAGGCGGCCCTCGCGAGATGCAACTCCCCTTGAGAGCAACAGATTTCCCGGTCCTCTTTACTGCTTCGAACCTTTGATTTAAATCTGGCCCATTCGTCTGGCACTCCGCTTGCCAGAAGTTCAGTGCGCGCACCGACAACAAAGGGGTTTGTGGGGTTCTCGGGCCGCGGACTGACCAGTTCCGAGACAGTTCGTCTCGATCTCAGACAGTTTCGACGTTGAGTTGTGGTCTGTCCTGCCGTTCTGCAGTGAACAGCACGTTCGCAGCAAATTCCATTTTTGAATACGGAGAAGATTCGATGTCGAAGCGCGTCATCTCGTCGGTCGCTGTACTTCTGGCGATGCTGGGGTTTGGATTCGGTCCTGCAACTGCACGTGGACAGGAAGTCTCCCAAGCTTCTCGCCCTAACCTGAAAGCCATCAATGTTGTCCCGTCTTCGTTTCATGTCCCGGGACCAGCGTCATTGCGGCCACTAACTCCGGCAGAGAAGGCAATTGCAACTGCCCGGAACACTCAGAACGTGCATCCGATGCTCTCGAGTTTACCGACTTCGAATACACAAATTTTCACCGCCGCCATTACCACTCAATCTGGCGGTCAGCAGACTATCGCCGCCGCCACCGGGGATCTCAATGGAGATGGCAAATTGGACTTGGTCATGGCTAGCCAGTGCGCGCCAAACAACTGCTCCAATGGAGTCATCACGGTTCTCTTGGGGAACGGCGACGGAACTTATCAGGCCCCGGTCAGTTATTCAACTGCTACGGACCTGCAGGCGGTCACATTGGCCGACGTGAACGGGGATGGACTGCTCGACATCGTGGCCGTAAGTTACTGCAATAGCAGTTGTTCCTCCGGCGTAGTGAATGTCATGTTGGGCAACGGTGATGGAACCTTTCAGCCAGCCGTCGCCTATAACACTGGAGCGCCGACCGCTAAAGCCGTAGCCGTTGGAGACACAAATGGAGACGGCAAACTCGACCTGCTTGTTGTTCAGGAGTGCAATTCCACGAATTCGTGCTCGAATGGCGTGCTGAGTGTTTTGCTGGGCAATGGGGATGGAACTTTCCAATCGGCAGTGAACTACAGCTCAGGAGCAGCGACAGCTCAAGGCATCGCAGTTGCTGATCTCAATGGAGACGGCAAGCTCGATGTCGCGATTGTGAATGAGTGCGTCAGCAATTCAAATTGCTCGAACGGTATCGTCAGTGTGCTTCTTGGTAATGGTGATGGCACTTTCCAAAATGCAATCAATTCCAGCTCTGCTGGTATTGAAAGCACCGCCATTGTCATCGGAGACGTCAATGGCGACGGTCATCCGGATGTTCTCGTCTCAAACAGTTGTGAGAATACCTCAAACTGCAGCTATGGGACGGTAGGGGTGCTTCTGGGGAATGGCGACGGAACTTTGCAGAATGCTGTCCAGTACGGATCTGGTGGAACCTATGCTCAGTCCCTCGCGCTCGCTGATCTTAATCGTGACGGCAAACTCGATGTGGTGGTCAGTAATCAGTGCCCAATGAACTCGAATTGCCAGAGCGGCAATGCGGCCAGCGTGCTCCTGGGCAACGGAGACGGAACCTTCCAGTCAGGCATCGCTTATGCCGCCGGATCAAATGACTTCATGGCGATGATGGGGCCATCGCTGACCACGGTTCTGGTGGGCGATGTCAATGGTGACGGAAACCCCGATGTTCTGGTGACAGATTCGTGTTATGGCACATCTTTCATCTGCAACACGGGCTCGATCAATGTTTTGCTGGGATACGGCGACGGCACACTACAGGCGGGAGTGATCTACCCGACGGGTAGCTGGAACTCTTATGGAATGGCGGTGGCAGACGTAAACGGGGATGGCAAGCCGGACCTGCTGATCGCAAACGAGTGTGGCGACACGACTTGTACCGGTGGCTCCGTAAGCGTCCTGCTCAGCAATGGCGACGGCACATTCCAGGCGCCGGTCACTTATTCCTCAGGCGGCGAATACGCGTACTGGATTGCCGCCGCAGACGTCAACGGCGATGGCAAGGCGGACATTGTCGTAACCAATCAATGCACGACCAGCAGCAACTGCTCGCAGGGTGTAGTCGGCGTGCTGTTAGGCAACGGAGACGGAACTTTTCAAGCTCCGACGACCTACTCTACGAACAACAACGGGGAAACGGTCGTTCTGGCAGATGTGAACGGCGATAACAAACTCGACATCGTTCTCGCCGCGCAATGCGGCGACAGTAACTGCACAGCTGGCGCCGTAAATGTCATGCTGGGAAATGGCGACGGTACGTTCCAGTCAGCGGTGAGCTACAACTCAGGAGGTACATATGCGCTTGGGGTAGCCGTGGGGGACACGAATGGAGACGGCAAGCCCGACATTGTCGTTGCTAACGAGTGCCAGAGCAACTCCAGTTGTTCGAATGGAATCGTCAGCGTGCTTTTGGGCAATGGCGATGGGACCTTCCAACCGGCAGTCAACTACAACAGCGGTGGGCAAAGCGCTGAAGCGTTGCAGGCGGCCGATGTCAATGGCGATGGAAAGCTGGATATCGTTGTCGAGAATAGCTGCGCCAGCAACAACTGTTCGAACAGCGCGATGTCAGTTCTTTTGGGGAATGGCGACGGTACATTCCAGACCGCGCTCACGACCCTGGTGCCGCAAAGCGAGGGCTGGCAAACAATCGTGGTTGGCGATTTCAACGGAGATCACAAACTGGATGTCGCTTCCGGCGCTTCCGATGTGCTGCTCCTGGGCAATGGTGACGGTACCTTCCAGTCTCCAATGTCGCTGGGAGCGATCGGGATAGCCACGGTATCCGCCGACTTTAACGGAGACGGCCGGCCGGATCTTGCGGTCGGAGGAGTCACGGTTCTACTCAACATCTCCGACGGCTTTATCGTCCCGACCACGACCGGTGTCAGCAGCTCGGCGAATCCGTCTACTTTCGGGCAGTCGATCACGCTCAATGCGACAGTCGCCCCGCAAACCCAAGGTGCGCCGACTGGGACTATCACCTTCAGCGATGGAGCCGTCCAACTCGGGCAAGCAACCCTGTTGCAGGGAACCGCGACTCTCAGCACTTCGAGTTTGGCAATCGGATCCCACTCGATAACCGCGTCCTATAGCGGAGACTCGCATTACGCCGCGAGCACGTCGAGCGCACTCACACAGGTAGTACAGAACGGAGCTACCACAACGGCCCTGACCGCGACGCCGAATCCGGCGAATGTCGGCCAGAACGTCATACTTACAGCAAGTGTTAACGCGGCCAGCTCGGGAGTGCCAACTGGCACAATCAGCTTCCTGGATGGATCAACGCAGATTGGTTCTTCCAGCCTGGCCAATGGAGTGGCAACGTTCTCCATTTCTTCCCTGGCGGCAGGATCGCACCATATTACCGCGGTCTATGGCGGAAGTAACGACTACTCGGGCAGCACATCAAGTGTACTGTCTGAATCGGTCACAGTTGCCGGTTTTGCTCTTTCATCCAAAGCGCTGAGTTCAACGACGATTCAGCCTGGAGGTTCGGCACAATGGACGATCACCATTAACCCCGCGGGCGGTTTCAACCCTTCCATGGTTGATCTGAGCTGCGCGGTTACCCCGCTCGTCAGTTCACCGGTGAGTTGCTCTGTGACTCCAGTGTCTGTTTCAGGTGGCGTCGGCACAGCGACCCTTCACGTTTCCAGCAAGTCCTCGCAAGCTGATCTTCGGCATATTGCGAAAGGCGAATCTGGAACCGGCAAGCTGGGATTCCTGGCGTTTTTGATTCCATGTCTCTGCCTGGGAGGAACAGGAATGTCCCAACCGAATCGTAGGAAACTTCTGGCCATCGGAATTGCCATTTTGATTGCTGCCGGTTGCATGCTGCAGACCGCTTGTGGAGGGTACAGCACGCCGGCAACAACGACTAACGGAACACCGGGGGGCACTTACACGGTGACGGTCACCGGCACTTCCGGGGCAATGCATCAAGCTACATCCGTTGTGGTGAAGGTGCAGTAAAACACCCGCTGTGGAGTTCGCAATTCGATTCTGATGAGCAGAATCGACCCGTTGTCTTCTGGCGTCAGCGAACGTTGCTGGCGCCAGTTTGCTTTAGTGGATTACTGCGCCCGCTTCTCCAGGATGTATGTTGTCCGGTCCCCGCGCTCATTGTCGATTTCTGTCACCCGCATCGATTTCCCGTCGTGAGATACAGTCATTCGGACTTGGTAGTGGACTGCTCCATCCTGCCGGTCCGTTTCGACGATCGTATGTGCATTGACCCGGCGAAGCGACACGGTGTTGTGCCCGGGATCTCCATGAATGGGATATTCGTGTCCATCAAATTTTGCGCTATAGCCTTCGCCATTAGGATTCTCAGCCTGTAATCCATCCTGGATACTGTGATACGTCACCGATGTTCCGTTTTCGGAAGCACCCGCAATCTTGGCTGCTTGCCACGATCCCGAGATTGAACTTGAGCCGACTGGACCAGCGCTGACCCGCTTGAAAGTCTCCGTCGCTGTTTCCGGCTTATCGTTGGCAGCGGCCATGTCTGTGATTTTTTCCACCAGAGTGTTTCCTTCGGAAGAAACCGTATCCATTTCTGAATAGACGGTTTTCTGCCGCATCTTTTCCGTGATCTCGATGCTGTTCGGATCGATCACCCTCACGGCGATTGAGCTGAAGTAGGGTGAGCCCGCTACGGGATGATCTTTGCCATCGGCTTTTACATTGATTTTGGGCACGCACGTGGAACATTCGTACGTGCCGTTCTGGAGCAGATAAATTTCCGGATGGCGAGGCAATTGGATCGTGTTCAGATTCGCGACCCAGGTACCATCAAACGGGCTGTCAGCAAATAGAAAGGTCGGTGACAACAATAGGAAGATAAGCAAAGATCGCATCGTAAATAGCTCCTCGAAGTTCGGATGATGAATTCCGGTTAGCGGCCGTGAAAACCACCACCGCCATGGAAACCTACGCCGCCGTGGAAGCCTCCACCGTGGAACCCTCCACCCCCGAATCCGCCGCCGTGGAAACCGCCGCCATGATACCCGCCAAACCCTCCCGCCCTGCCGCGTCCCATTCCCATGCCGCGTCCGCCGGTCATCATGCGCGGCCCAGAACGGAATGCGCCGGAAGAACCCGGACCGTGGTAAATCCCGTGAGCATAGTTGGGGCTTCCCACATAGTGGTGCGTGCCACCCCAGGTGTGGTAGTCAGGGCCGAAGTGGTGATACATCGGTTGGCCTCCATACATGTAGAAAGGGGCTTGGTAAGCCATCCAGGGAGAGTAGTATCCCCACCCAAACGGACTGTAGAAAATTCCATCTCCGGGAATGAAAGTGAAAGCGTCAAAATAGGGATCCCAATACCAGTCCGATCCCCACCATCCCGGCCCCCATGGACCGCCTCCGTTATCTGCGTAAAGACTCGCCGCATTCACATTTGCTTCGGCCAGATATGCCGAGCGCAAACTGCTCCAGCGATACAGGTCTCCCTCTTCGTATGACTTCTTGTTGAACTTGACCGACTTGAGCTTGGCGTTATCTGCATCGGTTCCCAGGGTGATGGCATGTCCCCCTCCAACGTCAGTGTGTCTGTCACCTTCCAGCACATACGCCTTGCCTCCAAACACTCGTAATTGATGCTGACTCAGGTCGATGTCATAGAGTCCTGTTTTCAGCAGCCTAATCATGGCCCCGCCCGCAATTACCCGAAGATCATTTTCGTGATGAATCTCCGCCACTTCCACGATTGCATGACCTTTTTCCAAATGAACTTCGGTATCGGTCAAGGTGGGGGACAGCATCTTTACCGAGCTATTGGATCCCAGGCGGAGAAAGACTCCGGGTGTAAGCAGAACCTCGACTTTGCCGTCCGTTGTATTCAGGGTTTGACCCTGCTCAAGTTCGGTTGAACCCACAGACTTCGAGTCAAGAGTCTGATCGCCAATTGCGGCTTGCCCCTCAATGTAATTCAGGGTGCCCGGCGGAGGAGGTGCGTTCGTTTCTGTATCGGCAAATAGCAGAGACGCGAAAAAGAGAAAAGAGGTTGAGATGATTCCCAGACACACTGGTCGCACAGAAGGATCTCCTGTTCACTGATTTATCCAGCCAACCATTTCCTGCCGGGGCGCACGTGATTGAACGAAATGGAGCGTGGCAGGAGCGGACGGAAGATTGGCCGTACCTCTTGGCAAACCTTAGGCCGCCAAATGCAACAGAGCCTAACGCGACGGCCTGACTGCCGCTGCGGTGAAGCGACATCTTTGCCCCCCTGCAGACCATGATGTCCTTTAGCTCTGCTTTGGTTGCCCCAGAACACCTCGGAACCGGTGTGCCATCATCGGACGGCGAGGTATTTACGATCCGTACTGCTTGCGCAACGTAAATCCTAAGTTCGGCGTTTTTATTCAGCGATCCACGAATCAGCGCTCGTGCTCCGGCACACTATTGAGACCTGCGTCACTAGGCGGACGGCGTAAATTCACTCACACCGCGAAACTACGTGGAACATTGCAACCGCTTGGAACAGGGTGCATGTATCTCATGGGGACGCTCACTAAGCTCCTGAGGTTTCCATGAAATATCAGTCCATTCCTGTGTCCGTGTGTTTATTATTTTTAGCTTCTGCGTTGTATGGGCAAGTCTGGAATGAATTGAATATCAATGTGGGCCCGTTGTCTAAGCCAGTGGGATCTGCCTGCGGAGGCACAATACGCGCGGATGTTTGGCAGCCGCAGCGATGACGCCACGTATCTGCCGATTACATCCGGTATTCGCGGGTGATTTAAGGGAAGAACTGCGGGCGGCTATCTTCCGACAGCCGCCACGCGAGCCAAGGGTGCGGTGCTTGCGGACACCGTCCCGAAGTAAAGCCGATACGACCGGTGGACTGCATACATTACCGGGAAGGCCAGCATTGCAATCGGCCACCCTGTGTGATGACTGACGATATCGGTCATAGTCGTCAGCCCGGCACTCAGTACGAAATACGGAAACGACAGTTGCGCGATGCTCCACCAGGTGCGGGGTAAGTTCGTACCCTCACTGACGGCAATGACTCCTGCCACGGGCGCAGTTTGTCCGAAGAAAAACATCGCCGTTGCAGTAGCCAGCATCACGGGATCGGCGATTGCCGACGTTTTGCTGAATGCTCCCGAATGCCAAACCAGGCTAGCTATGCTCGTAGCAAGCGCCAACATGCTCACGTTAAACAGCATCTGCTGAGGCTTTAGCTTCGCGTTCTTCTTGGGCCAGGTTTGGACTGCGGTTGAGAGAGCGGCGATGGTGATTGCTTCAGCCGCACTCAAGTTAACCACTGCCATGAGCAGGAACGGCAGATTGACGGACATGTTGCCTTCAATGCCCGGCAACTTTGCCTTCATTCTGGAGGTCAGCGCCGCCATTCCCAATAGGGCCAGTGCGTAAGGTATGTGCAGGGCATGATCGATGGCAGCTGCATAGGCTGTTCCAGCCAAGCCTGCAATTGCCATTGCGCCGACGAAGAGTTGAGTTTGCCGTGTGCGATTCGCCATTGGTTCCTCCTTTCTGGTTGCGCTCATCGACACACGGTTATTGCTCGTCATCTCCAGCATCGGAAAATGCACTGGTTGCGCTTAACTCAGACGCTCCCCAGACGACACTCGTAGCTGACGTCGTGGTGCTCGACCCCCAAACAACGCTGAATGCGCTGGTTAGAGGACTATTCCAGGGCAGGGAACTACCCCAGACAACTGAGGTGCCGCTCACATTTGCTCCCCACACCACCGAACTCCCCCAAACAACGGACGAGCCCCAGACAACCGAGCCTGGCAATATCTTGGAATTGCCATTCAAGAAAGAGATGGTGTTGTTTGAGCTGTTGTAAACAGCCGTCGGAGACAGAGCTGCACCGACCGTGGGAGGCGCCAGGTCGGTGTTCGTAAGAGCTGCCTGGGCGTCCACGTATCCTGCACCCATCGCAAATAAGTCATAGAACTCGAGGAAGTTCATCAGCAAATGGGGTACATACGCTGAAGTCGAAATCAACGAAAGCTTATATGCCGTCTTCATCAGCCGGGCCTTTACCTGGTCCGGAGTCAATTGGCCGTTCTGTTGCAGCACCAGAGCCGCGACACCGGTTACGACCGGAGTCGCCATGCTCGTTCCGCTGAGGGTGAAATATTCGTTTCCGCCATCTGTACCTTCGACGAGATCGTCCGAATAATGCGCCTCCAACGTTGCTCCTGGAGCCGCGAGCGAAACCACGTGATTGCCCATCGCCATGATATCCGGCTTGACGATGTGGTCATAGGTCGTGGGGCCCTTCGAGCTGTAGCTGGCTAGCTGATCGTCAGCCCGCGTGTATGTCTCCATGTCCTTCATCGCGCCGACGGTCAGTACATAAGGGTCGTTGCCAGGAGCTGTCACCGTGCCGTAACCATTGCTGCCGTTGATACCGAGACGTCCGTAGTTGCCGGCGGCCACGACTACCATGATTCCATTGTTCCATGCGGCTTCCACTGCCTGGCAGAGTGGATCCTGCGCATAGGGCTCAGGAATACCGCGTCCGAGAGACAGGTTGATCAGCTTGATGTTATAGACATTCTTGAGAGAGATCGCAGCCTGAATAGCGTTGATGACCGTGCTGTCGGTACCTGATCCGTTCTGGTCCAGCGCACGAAGATCGACGAAATTCACATTGGGAGCAACCCCGGCATAACGTCCTGCCGAGTCATGCCCGTTGCCGCCGATAATTCCGGCGACATGCGTGCCGTGACCATAGAGATCGTATTGCGCACCGCTGGAATTCGTTGTCGGGGTGCCCGTGAAATCCTGATGATATAAAACGCGGGAATGCGTCATGGCGGCGTCCCATAGATCAGGATGGCTGTCATTGATGCCGCTGTCGATCACGGCGACCGTCACACCCGTTCCGTCAAAGCCTGAGTTCCACGCAGCGCTGACATTGGCCGCCGCGTCCGTGTAATCATCGCTGCCCTTCAGCGGATGATCAATGGTCACCGACAAAATGTCCGGATCAGATTCCAGCGACGCCAGTTTGCTCACCGGAATGGTAAATGCCGCACTCTTGATGAAGTGCAACTTGGCATTAACCCGTCCGCCGAGGTTTTGCATCCGCGCATAGTGGGCTGAAGTCGGAACCATCCGATATTGCACGATGACCTTAACGGTCTGAGCTGCGTTTCTGGTCCCGCGCTTTGCGAAGAGGTGTTGCAATTCCGACGATAAGCGCTGATTGCTGGCCATTCTGTAGCTAGACCCGCCGGCGTAAATTGCCGTCTGTGCGAACGCCAGATCTGATACCAATAGCAGCGCTACGATCGCTATACGCTTGCCCCATGCGGCGCTATGACGTTCGCCGTGTCCTTTTCGCTTTTGAGCTTGCTTTGTAAGCACCATAAATCTCACCCTTTCGGTTGGGGGAAAGATCGTGCGTGTAACGCGTAGACAAGTGCACGCCTCCGGCCAATTCCTCAAACGTAAGTTACTGAAAATAAATGAGTAAACGATTGGAAATGCAGGTTGCGTTGGGCCAGATTGTCCCACGCCGCTGGGCGCGAGACAGAATGTCCCAACTTTAAGGACCCCCGGAAGCTGACTTTGCGGCAGGGTGTAGGCTCAGATCGACGCAGCGGCCTTGCGCCCGATACTGACCGGCGCCCGGTTGAAGATGGGTGGCAGGGCTGCCATCAGTCGCCGGGTGTATTCATGTTGAGGACCGGCAAAAATCTGCTCGGTCGGCGCGCATTCAACAATGCACCCCTCATGCAAAATGGCAACGCGGTGACAGACGCCCGCTACAGAGGCGAGATCGTGCGAGATGTAGAGCATCGCCATTCCCGTCTCTCGGCTCAACTTCGAGAAGAGAGCGAGAATCTCTGATTGTGTGATTACATCCAGAGCGCTGGTGGCTTCGTCAGCGATCAATAGTGATGGACGGTGCAGTACGGCCATCGCAATCAGTACCCTTTGTGCCTGCCCGACGCTCATCTGCGAAGGATATTTCTTCAGGAACTCTTCACTGCAAGGCAAACTCACGTTCTCGAGCACTTTTCGAATCGCATTATCGCGATCCGCGGAACTGCCCGACGCATGGGTTCGCCATGCTTCTCGCAGTTGAGTGCGGATCTTCAGCGCAGGATTCAATGAGGACAAGGGACTCTGTAGCACGAGAGCCAACTGCCCCCCGCGCAATTCACGCATCTGGCGCTCTTTCAGATGGAGCAGGTCCACCTCCGCAAAGCGGATGCTGCCTTCCACTTGAGCGCGATTGCGATTCAGCAATCCCAGGATGGCCATCGCCAGAGTGCTCTTCCCCGAGCCGCTCTGGCCTACCAACCCCAGAATTTCCCCCCGATGCACTTCCAGGTTCAAGCCGTTCAGCACCGGCTTGCCGCCATAGCGTATCGATACATTCGCCGACAGCAGAATGTCCGCGCCCTCCGCCATCAGTTTGCCTTTGCAATTGTGAGACGTTCCGCATTCCAGAACGTCTGCGGATGAAGGATGACCGGGTTCTCGCCCTTCACGAGCGATGAAGAAGCCGACAATGCATCTTTGTTAATCAGGAAAATGAATGGCTGTTGTTCCACCACGATCTCCTGGACACGATCAAAATATTCTTTGCGCTTCCTGGGGTCGCTCGCCGAAGCTTGTGCGCGCATCAGTCGATCTATCTCCGCTTCCCATGCCGTTTCCGGCGTTTTCTGTTGCGGGTTCCATTGATGATTCTCGGCGGAACTCAACCACACATTCATCTCGGCATTCGGATCCAGATCAACGTTCGTCAGTCCCAATAGGATGGCTTCGTAGTCGAAAGTTTGTGTCATACGCTCGATCAGAGAAGGAAAATCAAGCGTCACTACGTTGACGTGAACCCCAATTTTCTGCAGGTCCTGCTGAATGAGGACGGCCATGCCCTCACGGTATTTATTGCCCGCGTTCGTGATCAGCGAGAAGGCCACATCATTTCCGTGAGAGTCTTTGAGGGTCCCATTGTCCAGATGGAAGCCTTCTGCCTGCAAGGACTTCAATGCTGCATCAGGCATGTATGTTTGCGGCTTCAGCTTGCTGTCGAACCAAAATTTGTTGGCCGGGGAGAATGGACCCAAAGCTGGTTGCGCATGCCCGTGAAATACCACGCGGCAGAGGTCTTCCCGATTGATGGCTTCTGAAATCGCCCGTCGAAAAGCCGTCGAGCGAAACCAGGCCTTTTTGTAATCCGGAATCGGGGCCTTGGCCACTTGATTGAACCACATCTGTTCGCTATCGAGAGATGCTCCTGCGTCATGCACGAGTTCTGGCGACATCGAAGCCAGCTTGTCGAAGTAATCGCTGTCGAGCGCGTTGATCAGCTCGTCTTCGCCTCGCCGGAAGTGAAGCATTTCAATGTCGCGATTGGGTTGGATGTCGAGAAGAATCGAATCGAGGTAGGGTAGCTTGCGGCCCTGTGCGTCAGTCTTCCAGTAATATGCATTTCGGCGCAGCAGCACGCTTGACCCCGGCTTGTACTCGGCCACGACGAATGGCCCAAGAAAAGGTCCGTTCACGGCACTTTCCTGGCGGAACGCGTGCGAAGAAACTATTGCGACCTGATCAAACATCCGGTCCAGTCCCGCGACGGGCGCCGGGAACACGATCGTCATCTGAGTGGGCGAAGTGATTCGGGTTTGAACCTTCCCAGACCCGGTTCGGAATGCATCACCGGTAGGCGAGTGCAATGCCGGGTCCATTAATCGCTGCATCGTGAAGGCCACATCTTCGGCCGTGAAAGGACTTCCGTCGGAGAAGCGGACACCGGAACGCAGCTTGAACGTGATCTGTCGCGCATCCTTGGAAACCTTCCACGATTCCGCCAGTTCAGGTTCCAAAGCTTGGGTTTGCCGGTTTACACGAATCAGAACCCCGCCAGTCAGATAGCGGATAGAAACGGAAGCGTCATCCTCAACTTGCAGCGGATCGAACGTCTTGGGCTCGGTGTGCAGGCAAAAACGTAGCTGTCCGCCCCCTTGCGCCAATGCGGAAATGGCTGCGGAGAGGCCCAACGCGGCGCCAAGCAATACCCGGAATGAGAAATTTTGGCAGCGCGTCATGCGGCCACCTCCTGTTGATTTGACAGCACAATTTGAAAACATGTGACCACCACGACCAGCAGCGCCAATGGCGCCAGCTTCCAGGGTTCATCCCCAATCGAGATCATGCCTTCCAATTCCCGCAACAGACTCCCCCACGAGGGCAATGGTTCGGCGACTCCCAGCCCCAAGATTCCCAAGTTCGCCTCGCTCAAGATAAACACCGGTATTGAGATCCAGAATTGTGCCAGCAGCACTGGCGCCATGTTGGGTAGCACATGAATCCAGAAGAGCCGCGAATTTCTCACTCCCGACGCACGAGCCTGGCAGACGAAATCTGAATCCCGCAGTGAAGCTCCGGCCGCACACAATACCCGGGCTGCTGCCGTCCATCCCAACAGGCCGAGCAGCGAAAACGTCACCGTGACGGATTCCAGCGGCGAAATATTGAGCGGCATCAATGCCCGGACCGCAATCAGCAGAAATAACCATGGCAATGAAAGAAAAAGATCCGTAATTGCCGTGGCCGCACGCTGCCAGATTCCTCCCGCGTATCCCGCGAACCCTCCAATCATTGCCGCCAGCAGCGTAGAAATCAGCGCCGCTGCCGGAGCCAACAGCAGCGAAATTCTGGTGCCATACAGAATTCGCGCGAACCGGTCGCGACCGAGATCGTCCGTACCCAGCCAGTGCTGGTGCGAAGGCGGAGCCCCGGCATTCTCCCGATCCTGATACGCATATCCGGCTGGCGCGAGCCACCCGGCCGCTAACGATAAACAAACGACCAGCAGCAAGATGCAGCCAGCCAGTTTCTGCCAGAAATTCATGCTTTCTGGCTCCCCATGGCTTGTCCGATTACATCGGTACTTGAGTTTGCCAACAAGGTTACGAGCGTAATGAGCACGCCTATGCTCGTGAGCAGTGGCAGATCCCGCGACAGGGCCGCTTGCCATGCGAGTTGCCCCACCCCCGGCAGTCCGCACAACGCTTCGATCGGGATCGCAGCGCTTACCGCCATGCTGACGGAGACTCCTGCCAATGCCAGTAACTGCGGACCCGCGACCGGTATCACATGCCAGAACAGAATTCTTAGCTCGCCCAGGCCTTTGCAGCGTGCCGTCGTCACATGCGGCAGCGAGTAGGCTTTGGACAGCAGGTTCCGGGCATAGCGATACACGCGGGGAAACACAATCAGGGCGATGGCGAGGGCTCCTGGAAGGTTCCAGAGAACGGAAAGCAGCGCCAGCACTGCGGCCGGAATGCACAAAAAGAGTCCACTCAGCAACGTGCTCGCCACGTCGTAACTTACGAGCCGGACGCATGCTGCGCTCATTGCCAGGGCTAGGGCGGCCGCCCAGCCCATACCGAGACCGAGCGCCACCAGTCGCAGAGTCAAGGGCAATCTCTCTTTGAGCAGCGCGGCTACGGGTTGGCCCAGAGAGATCGAGGTCCCAAGATCGCCGTGCAGGGCCTTGGCTAATGACTGAGCGTAGTATCGGACGATGTTTCTGTTTTGCGTGTGCTCTTCGCGCACTGCTTGAATGCTCGCCGCATTCAGATGCGGATCCATTTCTCGCTCATCCACATCGAATCCTGGCGCCAAACGCATGAAGGTAGCGGAAAGGAAGCCGCCCAGCAGTACGATCGTGAGCATGATCACCCCGTGCCGTGCGATTCTCCATACCAGAGTGGCCATCGCGTTTCCTACGAGAGTGATGCTCCGTGCGCTTTCGTTTCCAGTGGCTGTTCGGCAGATTTGTCGTGATGTACTTGCTTGATCGAGTACATTCGGCGATCGGCGTCCGCCAATAGCCGTTCCACGTCAAAGCCATCGTCTGGGCAGAAGGACGTTCCCACGCTCAGCGTGATCAAGTCCCGGCCAAGCACCGCGCGACAGGAGTCAATCGCTGCGCGATTCAGTTGATCCGCCTTTTCCGCGGCCGCTTCCGGCGTCAGTCCCGGTGCTGTAATGACAAACTCATCTCCGCCCATCCTGGCGATATAGTCGTAGCCTCGGCAGATTTCTTTGAGCCGTGTGCTGAACTCCCGCAACAATTTGTCGCCTTCCAGGTGTCCATAAGAGTCATTGATCTGCTTGAAGCCATCGATGTCGCATACCATCACTGCGAGGGATGTTTTCATGCGGCGCGAACGCACGACTTCTTGCGCCAGATGTACGAAGAGCGAACGTGCGTTGGGAAGTCCGGTGAGATAGTCCGTCGTGGCGGAGCTCTCCGCCTGCTGATATTTCAGGGCATTCTCAATCGAGAGTGCGACCTTGGAAGCCACGGCCAGAAGAATTCTCAGGTGGTCCGGAGTGAAAGCGTCATGATTGGTCTGATACATAGCCAGCACGCCAACCACGCCATTCAGTCCTTCCAGGGGAACGGCCAGCGCCGAGCGCAAAATCGCGTTACGATCGGGATCAATCACGTACCCAGCCTCGAGTTCAGGGCCCCCATTCACAATCGGTTTGCAGTTCTCCGCGACCCATCCGCAAAGTCCTTCACCCACGCGAACCCGAAGCGCAGACAGCACACGGAAGTTCTCGCCGCTGACCAGTTCCGGCAACAACCAGCCATTTCGGTTTACAAATACCGCTATCGAATCGTACGGGATCATCTTCCGCAGCCGCATCGACAGCACCGACAGAGTTTCGCTCAAGCTCAATGAGACGCCCAGGTCCTGGCTGAGTTCGAACATGGTTTGCGCTTCCTGCCGGGCGGACGCAATTGATGTCAGGAAATCGCCGCTGTCCACCGTGTTGGAAGTTTCCGAAGCCATTTCAAACCCAGCGGCAGGCGCTAATCCACGTTCTACCCGAACTGCTTTCGAGAGCATGTGCGGGCCAATTGTCTCTTCATGCATCAAGGCCATGCGTTCGAGATCGACATAGCGACGCTCCAGAATTTCTACAACTTTGGGATCAAACCACGTTCCCGACTGCTCCTTTACTTTCTCCATCGCTGCATGTAGAGGCAAAGCCTGGCGATACTGGCGGTGGGATGCCAAAGCGTCCAGGCAATCCACGGTGGCGAGAATGCGAGCTCCAATCGGGATTTCCTCTCCAACCAAACCTTCGGGATAGCCTGATCCATCCCATCGCTCGTGGTGCGATCTCACAATGGGTGCGACGGGGTAAGGAAATGCCACGCGATCGAGAATTTCCGCCCCCACAATCGGATGCACCTTCATTTTTTCGAATTCTTCCGGCGTTAACTTTCCTGGCTTATTGATGATTTGTTCAGGAACGGCAAGTTTCCCGATGTCGTGCAATAGAGCCGCCGCCCGAAGCGCTTCAATTTCGCTCTCCGGCAGATTCAGTTCTTTCGCGACTTCGACCGCGTAGGTTCGGACCCGCTGCAAATGCGTATGCGTGGTGTGATCCTTTGCCTCGATGGCGAGCGCCAAAGCTTCAATGGTCCGCATGTTTAGCGAAGCGATCTCTTCGACGTGCCGTTTCTCGATCTCCACGCGCTCCTTTTCTGCTTCGAGGCGCCCTAGATACATGCGATATGAGCGGTACACCCAGTAAATGAGAGGAAGTACGAGCAGCGAGGTCTGCCATCCCGCTTGCCGGTTGATGATTCCCACCAGCCCAACTGCAGCGGCGCCAACCAGGTAATACGGGAAGGACCAGAAATAGCATTCCGACCAGACCTTCCGCGTTGATTTTCCTTCGGTCAACGCAATCACGACCGAGATCGGCATCGTATTGGCAAAGAAAAAGACCAGAGCCGCTACCATCAGAAGGATGGGCTTATTGCCGCTGTACCGGGAAAGAAGCCAGTGATAGCTGAGGTATGTGAGCGCTGACGCGGTCGCCATCATGCCGACCACGTTGAAGAATATCTTTACCGGATCGAGCCGCTTCCGCGCCTGCCAGATGCTTTGTACCAGGGTTGCGGTGCACCCGATGATTAGCGTTTCGGGTAACGTCAGTTCCATTACGCCGAGCAGGATGAACAGGAAATTTACTGACATCGTGCCATCAATACCCGGCAACTGAACTTTCAATCCTGAGGCGAGAATGGCGACTGCGAGGTAGCAAATGAAGCGAGCAAGGTCCGTCGCCTGCCAGTGAGAAAACCCGAAAATCAGCGACATGACGCCGGTCAGCGCCATAAAGCCAACAAATAGCTTTGTTTGCAGCGACAGTTCTTCAGTCACCCTTTTCATCCGCACTTACAGGATGCGGCCCAAGCGTGCAGACCACGGGCAGGGCCGCCCTGGTACCCTAATCAGCCCTGCACTGCACACTTCTCCGAGCTTTCCCCATCCTAGGAGAATGAAAACGGTCGCAGTAGCTTACTGAAGTAACCGCGGGCAGCGGAATCCTGTTTCTGCCAACCCTCAGTCATCAGAGTCATTGCATCACCCCGGTTACTTTCGTTACATCCGCTCAGCCTCGGACCTGCTTAGAATTCAACGGAGGTCTGAAGCTCGCTAAGCACCCTCGGATCCATGTCAGCCTCTTCGCCCAACTCGGAGCAGAAGGTGTCCCTGTCAGCTTTCACTCCCGCGAAGGACACGCCTGCGGCCGCATCTTTTCCGGCAAATGGCGAGATCGCAGCTTTTTTCACGGACCCGCGAGGAATTATTGGGGCATCTACCCCTGCCTGCGCCAGAATGTTGCAGCACAGTCCGGCGACTCTTTCAGGGCAGGCGCTCTCCAGCATCTTTTTTCGCGAAGGCTTGAAGCGCAAGACCGATCGTCAACAACTCCAGGACACCCTTCTCAGTACGGCAGATCGGCAAGGCTCCTGTGAGGAACGGCTCTGCTACTCCACAAGCAATGACGCGATCCTCCGCGTAAACCTTGTTGTCACACGCCTGTCGGATGCATCGGGGGCGTCTGCGGGATTCGCCGTGCTCATCCTGCCCGACACGACAGTTGGCACGGGTTCCGAAGGGCCACAAGAAAATGCTCAATCCGGTCCCTTCGTCGCCCGTGAGATCGACGGCACACAATTCGTTCTGGCCAGTCCTCTCATGCACCGCTTCATGGGACTGGTGGACCGTGTTGCCGGCCATACCGAAACTGTCCTGATCACGGGTGAAACGGGAACCGGAAAAGAGCTCATCGCGCGCACGATTCACGAATCTTCCCACCGTCGCGGACGCACGTGGGTTGATATCAATTGCGCTGCTCTTCCTGAGAATCTGGTTGAGAGCGAGCTTTTTGGATATGAAAAGGGAGCGTTCAGCGGCGCGGATGTTTCCAAGCCCGGTCTGTTTGAACTTGCCGACAAGGGAACCCTGTTTCTGGATGAAATTGGCGAACTGGAATTGCACACGCAGGTGAAATTACTGCGCGTGCTTGATGGACAGCCTTTTTACCGCCTCGGCGGTCACCGCAAGATTCGGGTGGACGTGCGAATTGTCGCAGCTACCAATCAGGATCTTGAGGCCGCCGTGAAGGAAGGTCGTTTCCGCGAGGATCTTTTTCACCGGCTTGGACAATTTCAACTGCGCGTTCCCGCCTTGCGGGAGCGTGCAGAAGACATCGTGGCTCTGGCGGAACACTTCCTCAAGCTGAAATCGCCCCTCAAGCATTTTTCTGCGGGAGCAATCTCCACGCTGCTCTCCTACTCGTGGCCAGGAAACATCCGCGAACTGCGGAATCTGGTTGCCAAAGTAGCCATGGAGTCGACAGATAAAGCCATTGCGGCGGACGTCATCGGCGCTGCGCTGAAGCGTGAACCGATTGCCATGCGGCAAACCGCTTCGCTCCCGGTCAGCAATCTGGAAAGCATGGAAGAGCAGATGATCCTGAAAGCGCTGGAGCGTACCGGAGGGCACCGCGGGATGGCCGCCGATCAGCTCGGTATCTCACGCCGAACGCTCAGCCGCAAACTAAAGGAATATAAAATTAACTTGCCGCAAGGCGAGGCGTCCGGCTCACTTGGCTACATCAGCCTTGAGCAGCAGAAATTCTTCCGAGCTCGCGTGCAGGTTCCGGTGAGGGTTCGAAATGCAAAGGGAGACGAAATTCTTGCGCAAGGAGTCAACCTGAGCACCGGAGGCATGGGCCTTCACGGGGTAAAAGATCCTCTACGCTTTTCCGGTCTGCTCGATCTCAGCTTCGGCTTACCAGAAGCGGGGGGTGAGTTCGGAGCCAAAGGCAGGATTGTCTGGGTCGGAGATGAAGGACGTGTCGGTGTTCGCTTCGTCGTGATTGAACCCGCCGTTTTCGAGCAATTGCAGAACTGGACCAACAAGAAAATGAAAGAGGAAGGTTGGGAGTTTCCGGCCTCCTAAGTTCGATTCTGGGATTCCGGCGCATGGGAACTCTGGATCACTTCCTCTTCCGCACGATGGCTCTCTTCTGAAAGTCTTCGCAATGACAGCCTCTCGCGATGCGCCAGCACCAGGCCGACGGGCACGACGGCCGCGAAAGTAACCAGCCAAAGCAGAATCCCGCAACTCACGGCCATTTCCGGCGGCACATCAAACAAACTGGTCAGCGTTTTTATCGTAGCCAGTTGGGAGCCTCCACCCACCGCCGGCAGTTGCAGCATGGAACCCAGCATGCTCGACCCCATCAGGATCAATATCTGCAATAAAGGAATTTCCAGCGCTGCAGCACCATACGACAGTGTGACCTGAATGTACGCCAGCGCAACCACGTACCACATTCCGATCGACACCACCGAGAGCCACACGAATGACATCGGGCTGTCAATTGTGTGCAGTCCGGTTCCAAATTCGCGAATCCACGCGGCAATCCGGTGCCCGAGATTCTCCGACAGGTGTCCAAATTCCTTTTCTACCCACTGAGCTACGGCTTCACCTTTGCGATTAATGATGATGGCGGCGAGCGCAATAATTGCGACTAATCCAATGAGCCCCAGAACCCCCCGCTGCAGATCTTTGTACCAGCTCGGTTCAGGAATGGAATACAGTCCTCCCTCGCGAAAGACGGCGAGAGCCATTAGCACTGTAAAGGCACCCACATCGAAGATGCGTTCCACCGCCCAAGCCGCAAGTTGAGAGGAAACCGAGAGATTCTCGCGTCGGGCAATCAGATAGGGCCGGATCGGTTCTCCGGCGCGCCCCAGTAGCGCCAACCCCGCGAACCCAATCATCGTGGGAGACACGAGATCGATGGATCGGGCCTGCGGCCGCACGGGCTTCAGAAAAATCTTCCAGCGAAGCGCCCGCAGTCCGTAGGCGAAATAGATCAGCGCGACTCCGAACAACACGCGCCACCAGTTCACGTGGCTGGTCTGGCTCCAGAAGGTTGACCAATCAAACGTCTGCCAGTGGCGATATTGCAGGTAAACCAGAGTAGCAAGGATCAGGAAGATTACCGCGCTGATGATGACTCGCTTTTTGTCCATCCAGTGAGGACCCTCGCCCCGCTCGCGAGCACGCGAAGCGGGAAGACGCAATCTCTAAAGTAAATGACCGTAACATACCGGTCAATGCACGGTTCTGTATCAGTTAATGAGAACAGTTAGATCCAAACATCTGGTTCGGGGAACCCACAGACGCGCTATTTCGTCGCGACAGCAGGAAGTAGGCTGCTTGCTGCAGAGCGAGTAACCGGTCGGGAAGAGGCCGAGCCTGTAGCCTGTGCTTGCACGGTTCGGGAGGTTTCCTGTGCCGCATTCTTCAGAGTTTTCTTTGAATTCTTCTCTTCGGCCGTCTTCTTCCGGTTGAAGTCGCGTACGATGCGAGAGACATAGGTCCGCGTTTCGTAATATGGAGGAACTCCGCCATATTCTTCCACTCGCAGCGGCCCCGCATTGTAAGCGGCTAGAGCCTTGATCAGATCGAAGTTGTAGCGTTCCAGCAGTTCACGCAAATAGCGCGCTCCCGCATCGACATTCAGGTTCGGATCGAACGCGTTCCGCACACCGAGTTCTGAAGCAGTCCCCGGCATCAGTTGCATCAACCCTTGAGCGCCTTTCGACGAGACTGCATGCACTTTGAATCCGCTCTCCGCTTTGATGACGCTGTTGACCAGATCCGGATCGAGCCGATATTTGCCGCTGGCCTGCGCGATCACAGAATTCAGGTCAACTGGAACTCCCGGCGAAGTCGCAGAATTCAAAATACCTGTTCTCTTATCGATAGATCCGCTTGCGGCTGCCACTGGGGTGACCTGTTCGAAATGATCAATATCGGCGGTGGGCACGTCGACATAGTTCGACCCATCTGCGCTGATGTAAAGCCGCGTGACACTTCCCAGAACTGCCCTGCGCTCATGCCGGATCGAGAACCCGTTGCGCAGTACGGCGACATCGGTGGCCGAGGCACACAGGACCGACAGCGCGAGCACAACAAATAACGCGAATTTTGTAAACTTCTGCATTGCTAGGACAGCACCTTCCCGGTGGTTGCCGGTTCGAAGTCACCGTCAAGTACCCGCTCAATGGCGGCGGCGACGCCGCACTGATCATTCCCGCGAGTCAGTACCCATCCCCGGTCCCGCAACTCCTGGCAGGCATTTCCCATGATAACCGGATGCCCGGCGAACTCAAGCATCTCGACGTCATTGTGATTGTCTCCGATGGCCATGACCTGTTCGCGCGTAAAACCGCGGTAATTGGCCCATCGCTCCACGGCATGGCCCTTGGAACATCCCGCGTTGAGCACATCTATCATGGAAAGATCGCGCACCGGATACTCCGTACGCAATACAGTAATTCTGTCACTCATGCCGCAATTCTGTAGCGTCTGCAACGCTCTCTGCATTCTCGCCATCGACCCGCAGAACATGGCCTGTACCGGATCGCTTACTAATGCCTTTTCAATGGGAACGACTATGTCAATGAACTCCGAGTTCTTCTCAAGCCATCGCCGGATACTGGCGTTTAAGTCGTCCATGCGCTCAAGCACGATTGCGCCCTTCGTCTCCTGATCAAACGTCAACACAGTGTGACCGCGAAAAGCGCGCATTGCGCCGCAAAGTTCGCGGCACGTCTCCATCGGCATCATGTCGCGATGGAAAGTCGCGCCTGAAATCGACCGCGTGATGGCTCCGTTCGAACTGATCAGCCAGAGATCAAACCCGAGTTGCTGCGCAATCGGCAGCGCAAACGTGTGGCGGCGGCCCGTGACCAGCACGACTTCGATCCCGGACTGGTTCGCCCGGCGCAGAGCGGCCAGGTCTTCCGGTGAAATCTGGAATTGTGGGTTCAGCAGGGTGCCATCAATATCGGTGGCAATCAGGCGGATCGCAGGCTTGCAAGCTTTTCCCACAATCAATTTTAGCATTCACCCACGCCCTATCCGGCGCTACGACGTCTTCTCCTGCGCTTCTCGGACCCGCCCTCGTGGTATAGTGCGCTTTCGATGGGATCGCTGCTCTTTTTCTTCATTTCGTGGTGGGGAATCATTCTTCAGGTGGTGGCTATTGTGCACTTCATTCGCCGCCGCCCCGACCTGTACTGGATATTCATCATCCTGTTCGGAGGCTGGATCGGCGCCCTCGTTTACATCGTCGTGGAAGTTATTCCCGACATGGGATCGAGCGGCGGATCATATTTCCAGGTGTTCCCGCGCCGCCGCCGCATACGGGAACTCGAGCGCGCCGTCATGGATAATCCCTCCGCCGGAAACTACGAGGAACTCGGGCTGCTCTATCTCGACGAGCACGACTATTCCCGGGCCCGCGCCGCCTACGATAAGGCGATCTCTTCCCGCACCGATCAGGCCGATCCTTTCTACCGCCGAGGAGTGGCCGAAATCCATTTGGGCGACTACGCCGCCGCCGTGCCTGACCTGGAACGGGCCGTGACGTCTGATCCAAATTACGATTTCCACCGAGCCAAGGGGCTGCTTGCCCATGCCTACGCTCAAACCGGACAGCCTGAAAAAGCCGACGCGATGTTTCAGCAGGCCACCAAGATCTCAACCATCTCTGAAACCTATTACAACTACGCTCTTTTTCTAGAATCGCAGGGACGCGCCAACGAGGCCCGTCAGTGGGCCCAGAGGATTCTTGATAAGCGCCCCACCATGCCCCGCTATCTGCGCCGTCGTGAGCGCCCGTGGTTCCGCAAGGCGGATCTGTTCCTCGCCCGCTCGCGGGTAACAGGCAAATAGTCTCGCCAAAGTCCTCCTGTCCGTGAGATAGAATCAGCCTGCAAACATGCCCGACACTCTTCCCAATGATCGGGGCGATCGCGACGAAGATCGCAACAAAGACAACTTCTGGGTGCAAGCCGCCCGCTACAGCGAATTGGCCGTGATTCTTCCCGCGGCCTTGGTCGCCGGCTGGCTGCTCGGTGCCGCCCTCGACCGCTGGTTGCATACGACCTGGCTCTATCTTGCGGGAATTTTTCTGGGAATCATTGCCGGTTTTGTCGAACTTATCAGGACTGTCATGCGCGATACCAAGTAATCCTCCCACACCGGGTTTTCAGTTTCACGTACCATCTCTTGGAACTCTGCCTTCGTGCCGGAACCAATGCCCGATAGCCAACAACCTCAGCTAGATCACGATCAAGTTGCCGTGGAAACCTTCTATTCCGGGGCCATCGACCGCATTAGAAATTTCATGATGATTTTGGCGCCAGTCGTCGTGCTCGGAGGCTGGTGGAAATATGGCAGCCGCGCGGCGATTGGCTTGGCCGTAGGCTGTTTCATCGCATACATCAGTTTTTTCTGGCTCAAACGTGCCATCGGCGGATTTGTCGATCGCGCTGCAGGCACCGAAACCAAACAATCAGGGCAGGGAATCGTCTTTCGTTTCCTGCTGCGCTATGTTTTGATGGCAGTGGGAGCCTATGTTATATTGACTGTTTCTCCCGCAAGCCTGAACGGCCTCCTTGCGGGCTTATTTTTGCCCGTTGCCGCCATCATTGTTGAGGCTGGATTCGAACTGTACGTTGCTGTTCGACGAGGCCTGTAGCAACCAGCGGGAATTGCAAACTAAAACTGAGACCTGACGCCGATCGCTTTTTATGCCCGAACAACTCTGGTTCACCAAGATCCTGAATCATCTTTTCGCCGGACCTGTCGCGGCTCTGCTTGCCGCTCTGCACGTCGCGCCTAAGTACCCGGGGGCGCCCATCCCCAACTCGCTTGCAATGGAGATTCTGGTCTTTTTGTTCCTCCTCGCCATGTTCCTTGCGGTTCGGGCAACTTTGTCCGTCGACCGTCCCAATGGTTTGCAACACACGTTTGAGGCGGTTGAGAATTTCGTTCAGAGCCAGAGCAACGAGATTATCGGACACCATAGCGAAGGCTACACCGCGTTCCTTACCGCCCTCGGACTATTCATTCTTTGCTGCAATTTATTGGGCATCGTGCCCAGCTTTGAGTCTCCGACAGCGTTGCCAGTCGTCCCTCTCGGGTGTGCGATCGCCGCATTCGTCTATTACCACGTGCAGGGATTCAAGCACGCCGGAATCGGTTACGTGAAGCACTTCGCCGGTCCGATGTGGGCGCTGGCTCCCCTGATGTTTCCCATTGAAATCATCAGCCATATCGCCCGCGTGCTCTCATTGACGATTCGTCTCTTTGCCAACATGTATGCCGGCGATCTGGTGACGCTGGTTTTCTTTTCTCTCGTCCCTATCGGATTTCCCGTGGTTTTCATGGGATTGCACATTTTTGTCTCGCTTCTGCAGACCTATATCTTTGTTCTGCTGGCTACGGTTTATCTGCAGGGAGCGGTTGCCGACGAGCACTAGCCAGCCAGGTTTATTGGGAATCGCAGGCTGTTGAGCGCGGAATGGATCGCCTTTCGCGATCCCGGAGTTGCCAGGGTTTCAGAGTCTTGTTGTGCCGCCGTATAGCGTGAGGGCGTCTGCACGGGATGACGTCAACCACCCACTGACGGCAATTCTTACAAGGAGAATCAACCATGAGTAAGTTAAGCAAGCTGTTCATGTGGTTATCGGTTTTTTCATTCGCCATCCCTGCATTTGCGCAGGGGGGAGAAGCCGCCGCGGCAGGTGGCGTCAACTGGGTAGCTATCGCTGCCGGCTTTTCGATGGCATTCGCCTCAGGCATCTGTGCCCTTGCGCAGGGCAAAGCGACTGCCGCTGCCGCAGAAGGTTTGGCGCGCAATCCGGCCGCTCGTCCTGGAATTCAGCTGGCGCTGATTCTTGGACTGGCTCTGATCGAATCGCTCGCCCTCTATACCCTGGTTATCATCTTCGCCAAGGTGAGATAAGCAAATTCGCGTTGAACGAAAAAAGCCTCTGCGCGAGCAGAGGCTTTTTTGTCTCAGAAGAAGTTGCTCCCCCTAGACTCTGCGCTCGCCGCTCCAGTCATTTTCCTTATTCTGCGGTACGCGATTGAGCGCATCGACCAATAAGCGGCGCAAGCGGTAACGGCTTTCCAGATCGGTGTTGACGATTTCAAATCCAACTTCATTCACCCGGGCGCGCCGCAGCAGCACGTGGGCGTAGATTTTCGATCTCAGTCCGAGAGAGATCTCCAACTCAGCTTCACTCCCAATCCGCAGGTTATCTTCCTTCGTCCCCATACCGCCGCCCAGGCTGAGTTCGCGGATCAGGATTCTTGATTTGCCCCACGAACTGCCGATGGTCCCCGTCACGCTCTTCGATAGCACCATGCGCTCATAGCGGCGCTGCCGTACCCAGGGACAGGCCGGAGCCATATCCAGTGGAGCGATTCCCAGTTCCGCCGGTTCCAGACCACTGTCAGATAGGATCTGCGTGCTGAAACGCGGGTCAGTTTTCGACAATGCCTGCGCCGCCGCAATCCTCAGTTCGCGATGATGGGCCCAGCCGAACGTTTTCTTGGATTCGAGAATCTCACGCAGGATCGATACCGCATCCGAGTGCCTGAGCCTTCCGAGAGATTCGATGGCTTTCAGCTGAACAAAAGGCGAGCGCGAAGCCGCCTCCCCAGGCTTTGCCATCGCCATCAGCGGAGCCGCGGCATCGATGTCCCCGCTCATTCCGATTTCGTCAACTGCTTCCGGTAACACAAACGGATCGAGAACTTCCGCCAGTTCGAGCAGCGTGCGGCCACGGTCCAGTGCGGCGCCGTAAGCAATCTGCCGAACTGCAATATCGTGATAGAACCGGTTCCATTCAGGCAAGCGTGCCGGAACCAATTCGAGGAGCGAAGCCACATCAAGGCGGCTGAGCAATCCAATGACGCCCGACGCTTGGCGTGCCTGCCCCGTGCGCAATACTTCGCGCAACTGCGCAAGCACCGGCGAGCCGACGTCCTTTACCAGTTCGATCATCCGGTCGCACTCATCGCGTCGCATGCAACGGAAGAACCGGTCGGCCAAATGTTCCGACGACGAAACAGCGGTGCGGCGCAAAATCCCGAGAAGATCTTCCGAGATTGGATCGGACCGCAATCCATCCTCAATGAACTCGGGCAAGCGATTTTCCACCCCGATGCGAGGACGAAGCTCATTGACCAGCACCGGTCGCAACTTGCCAACCGTTTCGATCCCCTCACAAACCTGGTCGATGGCTCCATAATTTTTGGTGCTGCTTGCTTCCTGGCTCAAGCGTACGAATGCCGCACCCAGCATGCTCTGCAGCTCAGGATCTTTTTCTTTTCCCAGCTGCTCGCTTACATTGCGAATGGCGGTATTCATAGCTTCGCCGCCCAATCGTGAATACAAATCCGCCAGTTGCGCGATACCGGTGGCTGCTTTGCGGCGGGGTTCGATGTCCTTCGCATGCAGGCAACCCGAGTAGTTGTTCAAGATCTCGGCCGCGCTCTGTTTGTCGTCACGGTCCAGCAGTACTTCTACGAACTGCCGCACATTGCGCGGAGGGACACACGGTGCTTCATGCGACAGCAGCACGCTCTTTTTGCCGGATTCCGGAACTTCCGCCCAGAACATGCGGTCCAGGATGTCGGCATGCGATTCCACCAGCAGGCCGGCCTTGCTCATCTTTTCTTCCTGCATGCGCAAGATCTGCCGCAAGGAATCCATCTGCCGGCTCATGTGCTCCATCATCTGGTGCACCGCATTGACCTTCACTTCGCCCTTCTGATAACGCTCCAGGGCGAATCGGATCGCCATGTGCTCGGCTGCTTTCATCAGCAGTGGCGTATCCTGTTCGGCCTCTGCCGTGGCTTTTTGCGCCAGGCTGCCCAAGAGCTGTTGCAGGTTCAGCCGGGTGTTCGGATCGACATCGCCTAATTCCTTCTGCAGCTCTTCGGGGCGCACATTGGGGTCGCCCTGAACTTGCCCGAAACGAGTCAAAAGCCGGATTGCCTGGATAACTTCCGCTTCCTGCAGCGGAACCACGCCACCCGTCCAGGCCGGAGCTGCGCCGGTTGCGGCGCCTGCGCCCGCATTGCCATGCCCAGCCTTACTGCCAGCGGCGCCCGTGAAATTCGGCACGCTGCCGAACGGCACTACAGTCCCCGAAACCGCCTCGCCACCGCCGCCCGACTTAGCTCCTTCTGCCGCTGCAATCAGCTGCAGCAGCTTCTGAGGATCGTTCAGCCACTGCTTGAACTCCGGGCCTAGCGTCTGCGCGGCAATCTGCGCCGCAACACTTACGTCGCCCGTCAGGGGATCGGCCGCCACAAACTTGACTTCATTGATCTTGATCGTCGAGCCTTGTTTTCCTCCTCCGCTCAAGGCGTCCTTAATCTGCTTGGCTACGTCTTGCGCCTTCGATCCCGCCAGGGTGAACGCGCGGACTAGACGGGTGAAGTCTTCAATGGTGACGTCTTTGGAAAAGTGCAGGCTGGCCAATCCCGCAGTCGTGAGCAGTTGCGCGAAGCTGCGCTCAGCATTCCCAGTCTCTAAGGGAATCCCGTCCAACAGAAGCTTGTTATCCGAGACACCCAGCAGAAATCCGCCCTCTCCTGCTTTCGGCAAACCTTGCTGCAGTTCGTTCCAGGTAACTTCAAACTGAGCTTCGGTACGCTTGTGCTCGTAGCCATACATGCGTGCGTACTTGATGAGAATATTCAAGCTGTGTACAAACGCACGCGCCGAGGTCGCCCGCTCTGAGTTTGTGTCCGTGACAGAGATAAAAACGCTCCTGATTTCCGCAAATGTGCTCCATAGAGCCTAATGCGGCACGGTAAGACCTAAAACGTTACTGAGGTAATTACCTTGTTAGTAACTGATTCCGAAGGTCATATCCCATGGCTTAATGCCCCGGCAAGCTATGTTCAGTCAGGATGATGCGCGATCTACCCAGGCATTCGTCAGCAGGAACAGAAGTGACATCAGCATGGCGAAATCGGTACGGGCGTCGCTAACCATGAACCAGAAGCCTTCATTTGCCCGGCTAAATTCCGGAATCTTCGTGGTCGCAATTGCCGTGCAGATAATTACTAATAGCGGGATGGTCGTCAGTCGAGTCCAAAGCCCCACAAGCACTAGAAGCCCAAAGACGATCTCAAACGCACCTACAAAATGAGCTGTGAATGCGGGGTGCGGGAATCCGATTCGGGTGAACCGGATTACTCCCATATTGGCGTCCGTATATTTCAGTATGCCCTGCGTGAAGAAGATCAGGCCGACGGCAATTCGGATGAAAATTACCCCACGGAATCCCCGACCGGTCATGCTAGTGGTCTCCCCGCCGGAAGTTCTCGATCAGATGCTCGGAGGTGCGCAGCGAAAACGTCAGAATGCTGATGGTCGTCGTCTTGTCGGTGCAGTTCAGAAAGACGCTGGCGTCGCAAACGTAAAGATTCGGCACGTCGTGAGTCTGGCCGAATTTGTTCGTCACGAACTTTTTGGGATCATTCCCCATCCGGCACGTGCCCGTTTCGTGCAGACTCCAGCCCGGAATCTCTGGCGCATCTGCAGATCCTTCGAAAATCCCCCCGGCCGCCCGCAGAACATCGGCACAGACCTGTTTCGAATGCTCCCACATCTTCAGTACATTCTCATCCCATTGAAAGTGGATGCGCGCGACTGGAATTCCGTACGGATCTTTAACTTCGGGATCAAGGTCAACGTAATTCGTGTCCGAACGCAACGTGGGTGCCTGCACCGTGAAGCTGACCGGACTTGGATAGCGCCGTTTGATTTCGCGTTTGAATGACGCCCCAAATCCCTCGAGATCGTTCGCATACCACGGAAAATCCGAACAGCCTCCATCCGGGTAGACCGAATATCCCCGAATGAATTTCTCCTGCTGCGGATTATCCAAGTTCTGCCAACGCGGCATCCACGCGATCGTGCTGTCGGAAACATGGTCGGGGAAACTTGGCTGCCCAACTAACTGTGGCAGGTATCCGCGGGCCGACTCGCCGTAGAGATGATCGCAGAGATTGCGTCCAAGCTGACCGCTGGAGTTCGCGATCCCACCGGGCCAATGCCTCGACTTGGAGTTGAGCATAATCCGTGAAGACTCAATGCAACCCGCTGCAACCACCACAGCTCTCCCGTACACCTCGATTTCTTGTTTCGTCTTCCGATCGATGTACGCTACGCCCGAGGCGCTTCCGCTCTCGTCGACGAGTATGTTTCGCGCCAAGGCATCCGTGCGAAGTTCAAGGTTTTTCGTGGCTTCCGCCTTCGGCAGCAGGAAGTATGGAGACGAAAAGAATGCGCCCACATCGCAGCCTGTTGTGCACTCTCCGCAGAAGTGGCATTGCGGATGTCCGTTGTGCGGCTGCGTGAGCTGCGCGATGCGATCCGGAAGATAAGGGACACCGCGTTTGTTCGCTCCCGATTCCAGGATTCGATCCAGACAGCGAAAATTCATCGGCGGAAGATAAGACCCATCAGGATTGCTGGGCCGGTTCTGCACTGTACTTGCAACCCCAATCATCTTTTCGACGCGCGTGTAATACGGAGCAATCTCTTCGTAGGTTACGGGCCAGTCGACGTCATAGCCATCGAGTGAAGCCGCGCGAAAATCAATATCAGCAAAGCGAGCCGAGCTCCGCCCCCAGAAGTTTGTTTTCCCCCCCACGGCGTTACAGCGCGGCCACATCCATGCGCTACCAGGTGCCGTGGTAAATGGAATTTCATGATCCCATGCCGCCTTGGTATATTCGTTGTCCATGTAACCGTACGACAAGCCACGGCTTTTTGGGTCATCCAAGCCGCGAAACTTCATGTCCCAGGGCATGCGGTGAAAGCGAAAATCCTTTTCTGGATCGAGTCTGCGGCCTGCATTTAGAGCGCACACCTTGAAGCCGGCCTCGCAAAGAGTCTTGATCGCCATTCCGCCGCCGGCGCCGGTCCCGATGACAATCACGTCGTAGATCTGTTTTGCCATGATTCTCCGCAAAAACTATTAAATAGCTGAAGGCGAAAGGCGCGTATGTTCTGGATCATCCATGTGCGGGCAGGCTGGCGATTCAGAGTAGAGCTTGAGCGCCGGATTATCCAGTTGCCGGTAGCCAATCTCGCTGGTGTAGTAACCTGTTACAACGAAATCCCTCACCAGATGAAAGAACGCCTGACCTTCTTCGCTGCCCGGCCGCGCTTTTTCCTTATAAGCCAGCGGTTCGAGCAACTGCATCTGCTGGTCCGGCAGCAGTTCGATAAAATGCTTTCCTGCCATGCGATCACTCTCCGCGTCCAGCCATGTGAGCCCGGTGCGGAACGGATACTGCGCTTCCGGATCGTTCGCCACCATGAAGTCGATGAACTCGGCTACTCCCGCCTCTTTCGCTCCCGGGGTTTCATCTGCTGGAATGATCAGATCGCAAAGACGTTCCACGGAAGCATACTCACCCGTCGTGAAAAAAACGGGTTGATACGTTGCCGGTCGAATCTGTGCCGCGGCGTTCCCGGCATGGCCGCAAGCAAATGCCCATCGGCTGAAGCCTGGAACTTGCGCGGCCGCCGCTGCCGTCCCCAGAATTTTCAACACTTGCCGGCGCTCAATGCCTTGCCCTGCCATAATTTCCCCCAAACCACTCGATGGCTAGCTCAGATACCGAACCGTCTGCTCAACCAGTCCAGCCGTCGCGGCATACGGATCACCCGGTGCATCGTATTCGATTGAGCAGTATCCCTTGTAGTCGTGCTTTCTCAGAATCGCGAAAGTGCGTGCCAGGTCCACCTGTGTGACCTTGCCCTGCGAGTTAACCTCGCGGTTCTTCACATGGCAGATGCCGTATGCATGGGCAAACATAGCATTGATGGCGCGATAGGCATAATCCGGGTCATGTGCATTCAGGGTGTTGCCGAAGTCCGGCAGGGTATGCAGCCATGCGCTGTTCACCCGCTCGACCACCTGCACTAGAAAAAAAGGATCTTCACTGACCGGATTGTCATTCTCCAGGTGCACCACGACATTCTTTTTTGCGCCATGGTCGGCAATGATTTTAAGACTGGTGCCGAGCCTCGCAGCCTCTGGCTTCGAATCTTTCGCCCTCGGAATATTTGTGCGCACGCTGGGTGATCCAATTCGCGCGGCGATATCAATCCACTGCTTTCGAAATTCAATCGCCTTCTCGCGCTCAGCCCGATTCGCTGCGTAAGGGCTTTCTTCTCCGTCAACCGCGATGTTCGCAACTCCGCAATTGGCTTTTGCCGCAGCCCTACGAAACTGCTCAAGGTATTGCACATCCGTTGCAGGGAAGTGCGCCGACCATGGTTCGATGTGGTGCACCTGGAATTTCTGCACTATATGCGCCGGGAAATCCACGAGTTCAATGGTCGGATTTCCTGCTTTGTGTTCAGGGCCTGCTATGAATTCGCGAAAGGGATACGAAGCCACAGCAACGCGGCCTCGGGGTCTCGAGGGAAAATCTACGTGCGGTGTAGAGTTCGTGTCAGCGACACACCAGGGAGACAAGACAAACGCCGTCGCCACCGTTGTCGTAGATATCAGAAATTCTCTTCGCGTGCTCGAATGCATAGCGCGCCAGTGTAACAAAGCAGCAGGGAAAATTGGGGATGCACCTTGCGCATGAGGGGAAGGCATTCTGAGGTTGCAGATTGCAACCTCAAGTGCTACCGCATCCCCTTTCGGCTCTTCGCATGAACCGGGATCCGAGGAACCCTCAACCCGATTTGAGCCCTTGTGTATTTCACCATGAATTCCACGCTGGCCAATTCATCAGCCGACTCTCACGGCCAACATCGAAACTGACCCGCCATCCACGCCCTCAACGGGAAACGTGACTAGTTCGGATGACGTGCGAGTGCCGGCAACATAGAGCAGAGGCAGATAATGATCTGGTGTAGGTACCGCCAATTCCGCTTCGCTGCCGAGCTGGTGCTCGTAATTCACGAGCGGCTTGTAGTCTCCCGCTAAAAGCAACTCGCGGACTCGATTCTCAAACGACACAGCCCAATCGTATGGCTCCGGTACATGCCTTCCCCAAGCATAGGCATGCAAGTTGTGCACGAGGTTACCGCTTCCCAAAATGAGAACACCTTCTTCCCGCAAAGGCGCCAGACGCTTGCCAACTTCATAATGAAATGAAGGCGCTTGCGTCTCATCAATGCTGAGCTGAACCACTGGAATATCGGCTTCTGGATAGACGTGGAGCAGAACCGACCAGGTGCCGTGGTCGAGACCCCAACGATCGTCGCGTCGCACCGGCGTAGGTGCAAGCAATTTTTCGACCCGCGCAGCAAGGTTGGGATCGCCTGGCGCGGGGTAGTGCAACTGATACAGCTCGTGCGGAAAGCCGCCGAAGTCATGAATCGTCCTCGGAGCAGTGCTCACGGTGACCGCCGCGTCTTCGATGTACCAGTGCGCGGACACCGAGAGTATCGCCTTGGGCCTCGGCAGCGTTGCGCCGATGGCTGCCCACCTCTGGGTATAAGGGTTTGCCAGCAGCGCATTCATGGGATTCCCGTGCCCTATGAACAACGCTGGCATCCGCTCTGCCATGGTTCGCCCCCCCTTATGCTGCCTTTCGTGCTTGATCCGGAATCACGCCGATTTGTCTCAGCATGCCCATAAGGTCGAAAAAAGATTCTCTTCCACGATCTGGCCCTGTTCATTCCGCCGCGCGACGGTACAGAAGTCGATGTGAAAGCTCATATTCGTGGGCCAGATGACGGTTCCGTCAGGCATGGTCATTGCGCCCTTCATTGTTCCCCGAAAATCCGCAACGGTGCATATCCACTCACCTTGTGCGAGCATGATCTTATATGGATTGTTAATCAGATGATGATCCGGAAACATCTTGAAGAATGCAATCGCTTCCTGTTCGTGGGCGTCCACGCCATGTATGGGAGGTTGACTGGGCCAGCGCACAATGCAATCTTTGGTGTGATATTTGCGAAAGGTTTGCAAGTCCTGCGCATTCCAGGACTCATCCAGCTTCTTCATGTTTTGCAGATTGATTGCGGCATCCATGACGCATCTCCTTTGTCTTGGCGGTCCAATCCTCCCTAACGCTCAAGCCACGTCCTTGTCGTTGTTCAAGTACTCGGCGGGTACATCGTCTTCGGGGACCTCGCGTGTTCTAACTTCAGAAACGTCGGGCGGCTTGGCGTCTTCGACACCTCCGACCGCCTCCGCCTCCATGGCATTTCCTTCCTCTAACAACTCCCCTACGCTTTCGGAATCGGCATCAGCAATATCGGAAAGTTGCTGAAGATCGCCAGATTGACCCGCCGATTCCGGTCCGAGTTCATCTTTCCTATTACGTCGATGTGTCATTGTGACCTCCAGAAGAGCGACTTTGAGGTAAGAAAGTGGGTTGCTGGTTTGCAGAGGACAGAAGCAACTACTGACAGCAGGTGATCTCCCACCAGTTGCCGATAGCCCAAATATACGCTCGATGCTCCATTGTTTGTCCAGCAGCGCACTGCTGCGATTCCGAAACCGGATCCCCGAGTCCTCTGCAAGTGACGCAGAATGCTGTGCGAGGAGTACCATGTGGCGATAAGAATTGTGGCTACGCTGTTCGAACGGGTGGCAATCCCCATTGTCAGCGGATGCCCAAGAGGTCTGAAATATGGCTAAACCAGCACTCCAAGCGCAGAGCATTCTCTCCAATCTGGGTCCATTGGTTACTGACCTGGAATCGGTTTACAAAGACATTCATTCGCACCCTGAACTGTCCATGCAGGAAAAACGGACGGCCGGTGTTGCTGCGGACCGTCTCCGGTCGGTGGGTTATGAAGTGACCACGGGTATAGGCAAAACCGGAGTGGTGGGTTTACTTCGCAATGGTGATGGCCCGGTGATCATGCTCCGGTCGGATATGGACGCGCTGCCAGTTCGCGAGGCGACTGGCCTGCCGTATGCAAGCAACGTTACTGCCAATGAGAACGGCAAATCCGTACCGGTGATGCACGCCTGCGGCCATGACATGCATGTGACGTGGCTGATTGGAGCAGCCACATTGATGGCGAAAAGCCCCGATGCATGGCGAGGTACGCTGATGCCGGTTTTTCAACCGGCGGAGGAAACGGGCACCGGGGCGCAGGCAATGATTGATGATGGCTTACTCAAGCGCTTCCCGAAACCGACCGCGATACTCGGACAGCATGTTATGGTCGGGTCCTCCGGCGTAGTCAGTACTCGCTCGGGAGTGATCACCTCGGCGGGAGATAGTCTACAAATCCGGATGTTTGGTCGAGGCGCCCACGGTTCGATGCCTCAATCGAGTATTGACCCGGTTGTCATGGCTGCTGCGACTGTGCTCCGACTGCAGACCATTGTGTCGCGTGAACTCGCCCCCACGGATGCTGCGGTTGTAACCGTCGGATCGCTGCAGGCGGGAACGAAGGAAAACGTGATTCCCGACGAGGCAATTATCAAACTCAACGTACGTACTTTCGATGAAAATGTCCGAAAGCGGGTGCTCGGTGCCATCGAACGCATCGTAAACGCTGAAGCTGAAGCATCGAGGGCACCCAAGAAGCCCGAGATCACTCCGCTCGACCGTTACGGCTTTGTGAAGAATGATCCAGCGGCGACAAGGCGCACACTCGATGCCTTCCGCAGCTTCTTCCCATCGGACCGCGTGAAAGACACTCAACCAACCACCGCAAGCGAAGACTTCGGCTCGTTTGGCACGGAGTGGCAGTCACCGTCTGTCTTCTGGTTTGTGGGTGGTACGGATCCCGAAATCTATGCCGAGGCCCAAAAGTCCGGCACGACTGCCGATTTACCGACCAACCACAACCCGCGTTTCGCACCCGTGATTCACCCTACCTTGGAGACAGGAGTCCAGGCGCTCGTCGTAGCGTCTCAAGCCTGGCTGGCGGCATGAATCAGATCGGACTCGACAGCCACCACGTAGTTACTACGTTTCTGGCCGTGTTCGACCTCACCGGGACTTTCGTCTTTGCTTTGAGCGGTGCAATCGCAGCGGTCAAGCACCGATTGGATGCTTTTGGAATTCTGGTTCTTTGCTTCGTCACCGGCAACGCGGGTGGGATTACCCGCGACATGATGATTGGCGCGATTCCGCCGGCGGCGATCAACGAATGGCGTTATGTCGCTGTGTCCATTTTGGCCGGACTGATTGTGTTTTTTGCTTACCCCGTCATCAACCGTCTGAGTAGTCCGGTACTGCTGTTCGACGCTGCCGGACTGGGACTGTTTTGTGTTGCTGGAGCAGACAAGGCGCTCGCGTTTCACGCGGGACCGGTTGCTGCGACTCTTCTCGGTATGACAACAGGAATCGGCGGCGGGATGGTTCGCGATGTGCTAGTCATGGAAATTCCTACGGTATTGCGAACCGAACTCTATGCGGTGGCTGCGTTGCTGGGCGCGGCCTTCACGGTTGTTGGCCAGCGGTTAGGAATGCCTTTGCATGTAGCGGCGCCAGTCGGAGCGGCACTCTGCATTGCACTTCGCCTGCTTGCGGTCCGCTACCGGTGGCACTTGCCGCTTGCCCGAGTAGAGGAAAGAACGGCTGCCACTGACAATGATCAGCTCGGGCATACAGGAACTTCAAGGTGACACGTTCGGTCCGCGGACACGGTGCACACGGATAGTCCCCCGGTCTGGCAAGTCGGCAGCCCATAGTTCCGAACTGCGCACAAGAAGTAGATGAGGGAATCCCGATGACGCAAATACCGGCTTCTCACGTGTCTATACGTAGAGTCCTGGCTCCGACGGACTTCTCGCCACTTTCTGAAAAGGCTCTGAGACAGGCGTTAGCCATTGCTTGTCGTTACCACTCTAAGTTTTATATCGTGCACGTTGTCTCATCCTGGGAGTTTAATGTCGCCGGCTACGATGCCGCGGTCGAGGCCGCAAGATTGGCTCAGATCGACCTAGAGAAACTGGTTTCGGAATTGATCAAAAGTGGGGCCTTGAGAGACGTAGAGCACGAAAGTGTAGTTGCGGTTGGCGATTTGTGGGAGGAGCTAAGGCGTATTGCCACCAGGTATGAGATTGACTTAATTGTGATCGGTACGCACGGGCACGTCGGGATGGAAAAGATGTTGATGGGATCCGTTGCGGAGAGCGTCTTTAGGTATGCCAAGCGCCCGGTACTTACCGTCGGGCCTTGCGTGCCGGACACAGAGTCGTTCAGCTCCACTCGGCGCAGCATATTGTTCCCCACGGATTTCTCAACGGCGTCGGTTGCCGCATTGCCATACGCCACGTCAATCGCAAACGAACATGGTGCCGAGCTGACGCTGCTTCATGTTGTCGAGAGAACAAATGACGAATCTCTGCTTTCAAGCATGGATTTGGTGGGTAGTCTTAAGGAGAAGCTGCGAAAACTCGGCGACGATAATCTGGAATCCGGAAACGCTATTCAGGTCGAGGTGGTTTTTGGTCAGGCGGTGCAGAAGGTTGTTGAATTTTCGCGCGACCAAAAGAGTGATCTGATCGTTATGGGCCTGAAGTCCCCGCCGACTTTCTTTGCGGACCGCAGGCCTTGGTTGCATGCCTCTGCAATCATTTCAGATGCATGCTGCCCAGTTCTGACGGTGCGGCACGTAAGCGACTAAGCCGTCTGCTTTCGGGGAGCATGGCGAGTATCATCATTATTCGATTGGTATGAATCCACCCCGCACTGGGTGTTATGCAAGTTCGCGAAATGGCAGGTCTCGCCACTCCGCAGGACAAGTCTTCAGCTGCGATCCTATTCCTTCGAAATGCTCCATCATCAAAATTCACGTCTCAGAATTGAAGCAGTTCTTTGATGCCATCGACCCCTCGCCATTCCGGGAGCGGGACTTGGATCCGAAAGCGGAGGAATTCATGGTGG